>JAFSLR010000286.1 GCA_017448375.1 Synergistaceae bacterium
ACTTTTGGTAGACGGCTTTCGAGTTGTGGATTAATGTTCCGTAATACTGCCTCGTATACCATACTTTATCGAGCGCGTCAGGTAGCTTTATCATCTCCGCTATTTCTGTTGAGGTGTAGCCTTTGTTGATATAAAACAAAGTCTGGTCGTAAATGAATTGATAGATTGCCGCCGTATTCTCAAGGTAAGACTTTATGTTTTCATTCTCCCAGTGAGGCCAGTTATGACTCTGGAAGACTACATCAGTCTTATTCCCGAAAAGCTGTAACGCTTCGATTATGTATTTTGCCCATGCGCCCGCATTCCTGACTTCCGCGCCTCTTAACGTGTATATATTGTGCAATGTCCCTGTGCAGTTTTCAGCGAGCCAAAGTCCTTTATACTTCGGAAAATAAGCGTTCATTTCGGCTGGAGCTTCTGTGCCAGGTGTCAGCTGGAACTGAATTTCAAGGCCGTCAATGATAATCTTCTCATTGGACTTGACTACGTAAGTCGGTGCAAGCAGTCCGATAGTTCCTCCAGTTTCTTGGCCAAGCCCTATGCCGATTGACATTGCTCCCTTCTCGCCGGCTTCGAGCTGAGTCCCATACTGATACTGAGCGCGCCTGCTCACTGCAACTCCCGCGTAAATATTCTCTGAGACTGCATGTTCTAAGAATCCTTCAGGAGCGATTATTACCACTTTACCTGACGCAAGCTGTTCTGAGAGCGTCAATTTTGCGTCCGCCGCATCACGTTTGTTGATTACCCCTTCTATTCCGCCGTAATGGTCAACGTGGCTGTGGCTGTAGAGAATAGCTTTGATGTCCAGTTTCCCAAAATGTTTGGTCATTAGGGACACTGCTGCTTCAGCTGTTTCACGGCACATCATTACGTCAAAGACTATCCAGCCGTTATCGGTCTTGATGAATGTCATGTTGGCCATGTCGTAGCCTCTGACCTGATATATTCCATCGCAGACTTTGAAGAGTCCGGCGTATGAATTATTCACGGTATTCCTCCAGAGACTCGGATTAACTGTATCTGGAATTTCTTTCACGCTGTGCATGTACTGATATTTTGCCGCGCTCCAGATTACTGCCCCGTTACTGCCTCTTATCTCAAGTGAGTTGTTGCCTTCAATGAGTCCGCGTGTCGCATTTTCCTTCTCGCTTTCATCGCTGAAATCAAGCCTCGAATACCATTCGGAATTTGCCTTCTTCGTGAATTCTGAAGCGTCATCAAAAGCTGTGCATGTTGAAACTGTGAATAACACCGAAATTACGGTTATGAATGCTACGATTCTCCTCATGATAACTATGAAGCCTCCTCCACTTTCTGACATTCAAAAAAGAAGCGCAAGCCCCGCATAGCATCACAGCAGTACTTGCGCTCGCAATATCCATTTCACTAACGATGCTTCTTCACCCTCAGAGAGAACAAAGCAAGAAGACTAATCGCAATGATAGTATTCACGCCCATATCGCACCCGCTTGAAGAAATGCCTACGCTCTGCACGGACTCTGAAGGTGTCGAATCGTTATCAGTACCGCCATCTTTTGGCCAGCTGAGACTCAAATTGTCGCCAGTCATGCTAACGTCGAACGTACTGCTCAACAATCTCTCAGGGTATACGATGAATGAACAATGATATTCTCTATTCGGGAATATCGCAGGAATATTACGGTCGGCTATAATGCTCAACTCACCGTTGCGGTTTCTGGTTAAGGTAAATGAAACGTTCGTGAGAGTCCTTGTGCCGGAATACACGACTGTGGCATGAGCAATGAAGTCCTCGCTCATGTTCGCAAGCTCCGCACGAAACTCGTTGAGCGTAAGCCGTGTCCGCGTATCGTTCGCTCTCACTGGCTCAAAGTACATCTTGAAGTTGTCTTCAGTTACATCATCAGCTGCCGCATGGAAGAGTCCTGATGAGGCATTCATTACTTCAGGCTCGGAGTTCAGTATAGCAATCTCCGCGTAGCCCAGATTATTGCCGCCCGGATCTCCCGTGTATTGCTCGTTCTCTTTGGAAATATCCCAGACTTCATGAATCTCATCAATCTTATTGTCAGGGTCTATCACGAAGAAAAGCCTGTAGTTGCTCTCGGTGTAAGTCGAGTCTATAGTCCAGTCGAACGAAACCATAGCTTTGTTCGGATCCGGGTCGTTAATACTCAAGGCCGAGCCGTCAACCCAACCTCCAAGCGTAACGGTCTTGCGGTCAATAATATTCAGAGATGATACATCAGGCAGAATATTATCATCAGCATTTCCGTTCATCTTGCAGATTCTCATCTCCACATCAACATTACCGGCATCAACAAAGCTCGCATTGTAGATGGGTATCTGAATCTTGTATGTATGTCCGGCGACTAATGCGTTTCTTGACAGGTTGCTTCGTGAACTGTTGAGTTTGTCAGAGAATATCGTTGAGCTTTCAGTTGTTACGTCATAGAAGCTGATTCCGCGAAGTTTAAGTGCGGTCGGCCAATATTCGACAGCTCCCCACTTCTGTAAACCCTCAGCGTCCTTGAATATCCCGAAACGTTTCGGAAGGACAAGCGCAGGGTCAGGCTTCTTACCATAAACCCCTCCGTACCTGTTCCAGAGTGCAGTATCCTGATGCAATTCCGGGACTGCAAAAGCTACCTTCATAACTCCGGCAGCATCAGCATAGACTTGAGTCGCAATACTGTGAGCAGTGTAGCCCGACATTATGCCAGTGTTTGAGGCTGGAAGGTCTATGATGAATATATCGCTTTGCTGGTATGTCTTCGTGTAAGCCTCCGTGTTCGTTAGTTCCTTCGAGTATGAGCCTGTAGCTGTGGTGCTTGCGTGAAGATATTTAGGAACATTGAGCGAGAGTGTAAGTGAACCATTCAATGCCTTTTTCGATTTCGTTGTGGTTGTGGTATTTTGGGTATTCACTTCGGAGAGTTCTACTCTCAAATTGTTCCTGGTATCGCCCATCGTAGTAGTCTTTTTCTGAGAAAGAACAGTCTGTTTTGCACCCCAATAAGGTATGTGTTCAATTAAAGCCGGGTATGAGAACAGATTTCCTTCCTCATGAATCGGATTGTAGTCGTCGAGCTGAGAACTGTTCCCAGCGTCCCCATCATGAATTTCAGGGGCTTCACACAGCGTGAACGTCATGAACTTATCATCGCCCACATCATCATTGGGCTTGCTGATGTAGCTGAGTATCTGATAACGCCATACATGTCTGTTAGTCGTGTAAAGTACGACATTGTCTGAGCCGGATGCTGTCTCTGAGATCGTAAGACTTCGTGTAGCCCTTGCACTGTTCGCCTCGTTCTCAACCGTCGTTGCCATATCCTTATAGCCACCTGATGTTTCAACTCCGAAGAGTTTATAGCTTCCGCCAGCTTTCGCATCAACTCCCCACTCTGTAGAGCTGGTTGTGTTGAAAGACACATCGTTGCCTGTCGTAGTAGATTGTGTATGCTGATACTGCGATGAGGCACCAGCAAAGGAAACATTGACTACGTTCTTGCTGGTTGGAATGCTTTTCCCGATTGGGAAATCAGGCTGTATGAAGTCAACGTGATAAGGAGGAGTTTGAACCTCAGCGGCATATACTCTGTCTTGCTCATACACGAGGTGCTCGGGGTTGTCTCCGAGTTCAACGCATTCTGTGTAGAAATCGCCGGGAACGATTGCTGTAGCATAACCACTAGAGCCGCTTTTCCAGAGCGTTAAATCACTGAGTGCACTGATTGAACCGTTAGCGTTCGTAACAGTCATGTAGAATATTTCATCACCAGTCCTGTAGTCAGTCGAAGCATGAATTGAATCTTCGCCCTGAGATTTCGTTACGATGATTCTGCACATGTTTGCTCCGTTGCTTTTATCGCCTAACGGAACAAGGCCAAGCGATACACTTCTCGGAAGGTAACTGCATTCGGCCATGTCTTCGCCCATTGTACCGCCCCAGCCTGCAATCTTCGTTGAGGTCTTCCTGACGCATTTCACAGACGGATTCAAATTCTTGTCGGTGTCCCATACAGATGCAACGATATTCCCTTCACTGCCTCCGTAACTAGCAGTAAGCAAAACAATATCATCTGTACCGTTGCCGTCAATATCTTCAACCTCTGCGATGAGTCCGAAATGAGGGACGTATGATGATGAATACCAGTGAGTCGAGCCGAGATGAAGATCATCGTTCTTGTCCGTCTTACTCTTCTGTGTGAAAGTTGAGTCTTTCCAGCTGAAGGTTGTAATTGTCGGGTAATAATCTCCGTCTTTGAAGTCAGCATAGATTGCGGCAATCTCTGTTTTTCCGTCATTGTTGAAGTCTCCTGCAACGATGTCGCAGCCGTCCGAGTTATCCGCCTCTGTGTTCTCTCTTGCGCCGAGTGATGCTGAGTAAATTGCGTTGCCGATGTCGAGACCTGAGACGCGGTACACTGTCATGTAGTAATCCGCATTTCCTCCGTCCCTTATCACAGCAAGCTCATTCTCTTTGCCGTCATTGTCGAAATCTCCTGCAACAACTCTCACTGAAGGAAAGTAACCGTTCATGACTCCGAGACTGTGTACCTTCGACTGATTCGTTTCTGGGTCAAACAGGCAGAGATGAGCATTGAACGACTGAGAGAAGCCCGGACGCTTTCCTCCATTTGCAATGAAGTATGTGATTGCGAATACCTCTCTGTCCCCGTTGTTGCTGGGGAACAAACCGCTTGCCGAATCGCTGATGTACAGGTTGCTCAGTTTATCGGTGGCTGAATGGTAGTGATATGCGTCATTCGTGATTGAATGATCATTAGCGTTGCCGGATATTTTGAGGCTGTTGATGAAGAGCTTTTCTGTTCCTGATGAGACGGTTGAAGGGAACACTACAACGAGTTTTCCGTCAGCCGTTCTCTTCTTGCCGACGACAGGGTGAATGCCCGTATTTGTTTTCCCGGCGGCATGACCTGTGTCGTAAGTCCAGGATTCATTGAGCTTTACGTCTGAGCCGTCAAGGTTAGCGTCGCTCCAGTTGATTATGAACCTGAAACTGCCGTTCGCATCATGCCTGAATTTCAGAAATGATTTCTTGGTGATAGTGTGAGTACCTGTTACCTCCATGACAATATCATCAATGTCCCTCAACGCCTTACCATTGATGACTCCTTCCTCTGCTTCGGCCATGCTCATAAAACTGAACAAGACCAGCAAAACGGCAATATAACGTTTCATAAACATACCTCCGTAAATAAAATTTTTTCGACATATACAGGTCGTAGCTGTCCTCCTGAATAAATCTTTGCAGTTATTATTTCAGGAAGAGGGACAACGGTTGAGGTGTTTTACTCAATTTTTGCGCAGGAAAACCAACGTTCGCGCAAAGTGGCGGGGTAAAATTTTCTCCCATATAAAAATCCCCCTCAGACTAGTTGGCTAAATCTGAAGGGGATTCATTGATTGTCTTACTTACTAGGTGCGCCGGGTGAGGTGAAGGAGTGTCCATGATGTTTATTAGGATTGTTAGGACATTTCGAGTTTCCTGCTTCTTTTCTCGACTTCCCGCAATATCTGCATACCTCCTCTATTAGCTCAGCTCTGGAGACATGAATAGCTCCGAACTCATTAGACATAGCTGGAACATACGGGGGAGTCAAAGCAACAAGTATAATTACAACTGCTGATAAGCTCAAGAATCTTTTCACGGTTAATTCACCTCCTTTTCTGAAATTTACTCCTAATTTTCGGGAACTGAAACTGAATTGCCACTCTCGTCGCTGCTGATCTTACAGCTAATGTCACAGTTGCCGAAAAAAATAAAAATCACCGCTATGACACATAAAATGATCGCTAGTTTTTTCTTCGACATAAAATTTCCTCCGCTCTACGCGTGGCCATGATAAGCGTCGTACGTCCCATTAAAAGGACGATAGCCCTTCACCGTTATGGTCTCGACAAGTCTGTTCTTGAAGTTGCTGAAAGTCATATTAACTTCCTCGCCATTGTCGAGAAATAACACCGCCTCATTGCCGTTAATCTCTCCGCTGCCTTCAACATGCATTTTGTTGATGTGGAATTCCGCTCTAATTTCATCTCCGTTAGCGAACACCCGAATGTGTCCATTATCGTTGTCATAGATTGCCCAGAAGTCATAAGAAGTTCTCCGCCGATTACTCAGACGGTCGAATGTTACGCTGAAGTTGCTCTTCCAGCCAAGTTTCCCCCAGTTGCTGAAATACTTTTTGGAGACATTGGTGACGTTGGACTGAAACGTATCGTCAACATAATGACTGGGGCTGATTTCTAGCTTCAAGTTGCTGAAGGCGGACTTTTCAACACTAAATTTCTTGCCCTTATCGTCCCAGATTGACAGGTTTCTCATGGTTAATTTCGTAACCCTTACTTTCTGATTCCCGTTGTTGGTGAAACGTACCGCGTAATTAATCGTATTACCCTTAAACCAGATATTTGTGATTTTCACGTCGACTTCATGGGCTTCTGCCACCGTTGAAAATGCCATGCCCGATAACAGCACCGCGAAAACCAGAAATGCCGCCAAGCATTTAACGCCTGAATGCTTCATGACTTTCTCCCTCCGATTATTGATTATTCCTCTTGTATGTACCGTCTGGGTCAAAAGCAACCTTGAAAGCCTCATTGCCTATCACGCTTATTGTGTCGTTGTCTTGGAACGTAAGAACAGCCTGCTCGTCCAAATCATCGCTGAAAC
The DNA here is from genome assembly GCA_017448375.1 of Synergistaceae bacterium. Lineage (GTDB taxonomy): Bacteria > Synergistota > Synergistia > Synergistales > Aminobacteriaceae > JAFUXM01. Next base: position 6,686 of record JAFSLR010000286.1, read on the forward strand.
TCGCAGTCTTATCGCCCGGCTTAATATGACCGTACAGAACCATTCTGCTGCCCCTTCCTGCGAATGACACCTCAAACAACGCTTCATCTCGGATCATCAGAGATACACGCATGTACAATCCGCTTTCACTGATAGCATATTCGCCGGCAATATCATCAATACCCGCATCATCAACAGCACGGTTCTGGATTTCCCGAATCCTTGCGAGTATGCTTTCTGCCCTCTCAAACGTAACTCTGGTATACGCATCAGCTATTGAATAGTCATCCCGAATGAAAATTTCTGCACGTACATCGCGCTGTCCCGCAATCCAATCCCGCTGAGATTCCCTGAGAGCCTCGAACTCTGATTTGTCCATGACTTTCTCAGCTTCATTGTACGCTTGGGTTAATTTCTGATCGGCTGATGCGAATCCCGGAAAATATCTCTTCAGCTGGAGATATTCTTCGTAAGTTAGTGCGAACGCAGGAGCTGAAATCAAGAATACTGCTGCCAACGCTGCAATCAAACGTTTCATACATTTAATCCTCCTGTTGAAACTATTTCTGACGCAGATTATGACAAAGGCCCAAGCACCTTCACAGATACTTGAGCCAACGTTTGCGCGGAAATTTCTACTTTTGCGCAGATTCTAATTTGCCTTTTCCGTAACTATTGCCCAGCCGACCACGTCATGAGGTCTAAAATGAACTTCATATGTGCCGGGCGCGACATCAAAATCGAGAGTCCCTTTCCCGGAAATGCCGCTTTTTCCGAAAATCTCTCCCGAATTTTGAAGATTCTTGAACACCGGACTCTTCACAGCAAGCTCATCATTCCCCTCGGCGTAAATGCGGAACGCTAGGTCAAAGCTGCCCGAGTCAAGAGAGTATTCTGCGTGAATGTGCCCACCCTCATTGATTGTAAGCTGACCATAACCAGTGAATAATCCTGTTCCTAACGGCACATTCATGTAAATCGTGTTCCTTCCCGTTATAATGCCTGTAGAATCCCTCCAAGCATTAGGAAAAAGCCAATATACATAGGTGCTATTCACAAAAAGCCAATATGCATAGACACTTGCGGCAATCACCGCGACTATCAGAATAATCTTTTTCATATTGTGCTTCACCTCCTTTAATTTTATTTCTGATACAGATTATGACAAAGGCTCAAGCACCTTAACAGACACTTGAGCCAACGTTCGCGCAGAAATTTTTACGTTTGCGCAGATTCTCAGTTACAATGAAGCACAATATCAACGGAAAACATATTCTTCTCCGCCGTAACTTTCATTGTTCCATCATAACGCTTCACAGTGTTCAAGACTGACACGAGTCCTATTCCATGACCCTCACGGCTGGAACGTGGCAGGCCGTTTCTCTTGAACTTCATTTTTCCGCTGAATGGATTATCTACGGAGATGCCTATGATTGTGTCAGAAAGCAATGATGAAATCACATTCACGCAACGATGTTCCTTCGGGAGATTTTTCACGGCTCTCAATGCGTTTTCCAGCAGGTTACCCAGTATCACGCAATACTCAGATTCTTTCAGCGGGAGGTCTTTCGGCAATGTCAATTCCCAGTCAATCATAGTGTCCTGACTTTCAGCGAACGTGGTGTAGTATGAGGCTATTGCGTCTACAGCTGCGTTGTCGCAGTACCCCGCGTAATTTTTGTCGGCTATATCCTCGAATTGGGCTAGATAGTCCTGAAGCTCGTTGAATTTTCCCGCACCCGATAACTGCCTTATCACTAATATATGCTGACGGAAATCATGATGTAACGAGCTCGTCTCGTCCATGTAATTCCGAAGCTCCTCGTAACGTTTGCTTTCCATCTGGAGCATTGTGCTTTCCTGCTGAAGTCTTGCGCTCTCTGAAAATTTCGCCGCTATCCACCACAGAAGATAATAGATCAACAGAACTATCAACGGGATTAACGGCAAAACAACAAGTGCTATTATTCTGTAACGTCCAACAAGCAGATATTTAGGATAATTCGGAGTAAGCCATGATATTAGAAGGAGTGCCATGAACGGTATCAGGAATAGGAAGTCCCACATTCCGTTGATTCGTTCTTCCTGCAACAGCATGGGTAAATCCCTCGTCAAAATTTTGAAGAACGCAATTCCGATTAAGGCTGACAGTCCGAGCGATGCTAAACCAGATTCAACAGTCAATAGCCGTGTTGATTCCCAGAGGTCATTTACCGCCTCGAAACCTGCCATCAATACTATCGAGTACAAGAGGCAAAACGCTCCCAACATTATTGATGTGAAGAAGCAGAATAGTTTTCGCCCCAAAGTTATATCGACCGAGAAGAAGAAAACTAGAAACAGGAATATTACGCTCGCAACAAGGACAGGAATAACAGGCAGCATATTAACTGTACTCACCCACGCTGCCAAAATGACAAAGACAGAAAGCAGCAATCCTGAAACGCTGTAGGTTATCCAGTTTCTCCAGCGTAAATCCTCAATGAGCGGTAAATATATGAATACTGCATCGAGAATTATTATCGCTAATTCGAGTACGTAACG
>JAFSLR010000287.1 GCA_017448375.1 Synergistaceae bacterium
GCTCAGTACTCAGACAAAAACAATGATGTCTCATAATCACAGCGGAGGAATTGAAACCATGAAAAAAATATTATGCGTAATACTCCTGACTCTGCTATGCGTCCCGGCAAACGCAAAATCAACCGTAACACTCGCGGAATTATCCGGCACAGTCGGGGTCCAAATGGAAGAATTTGTACGCGACACCGTAAGAGCCTCAGAGCTTAACGGCGACTCCCTTCTCATCTTCCAGCTTGACACCCCCGGAGGACTCGTTGAGGCAATGCGCGGAATCGTCCAGTCCATATTGTCATCTCAAGTCCCCGTAGCAGTCTGGATTCCCCCCGGAGGAAGGGCAGCAAGCGCGGGAGCATTCATCGTACAGTCAGCACACATAGCGGCCATGTCCCCCGGAACTAACATCGGAGCAGCTCACCCTGTTACAGGAGGCGGAGAGAACATTCCCGAAGGCGACATGAACAAGAAAGTCATGAACGACCTTAAAGCCCAAATGCGTTCCGTAGTTCAGCTCAGGGGACGTAACGTTGAGACCGCAGAAATGATGATTGTTGAAAGCATATCGCTTACGGCTGATGAGGCACTCAGAGAAGGCGCAATCGACATCATAGCGGGCGACATTAATTCGCTCATTAAGGCCGTATCAGGAAGAAGAGTCAAAAACGGTTCGCAGTCCGTGAAAATTAATCTTGACGATGAAGTTACAGTCTCAAGAGTCAACATGTCATTCACGGAGCAGATTATCCAGTTCGTATCAAGCCCCGAAATCGCATACCTTCTTTTATCCGGCGGAATGATGGCTATATTCTTCGAGATTATTACGCCCGGAGGATTCATTCTCGGCACAACTGGAGGCGTAATGTTATTGCTTGGTGCTATCGGCCTCAAAATGCTTCCGTTTAACTGGGCTGGAATCGTTCTCGTTGTTGCGGGAATAATCTTAATGTGTGCCGACATCATAGCGGGTACTTCAGGGGTGTTAATGCTTCTTGGGATTCCTGTTATGTGTATCGGCGGAGTATTTTTGTTCCGTGCGCCGGGCGGTGAATTGCTCCAAATCTCATTGTCATTCATTGCCGGAATTGCTATTGCTCTTGGGATATGTTTCGGGTTAATGGCGTATTTCATCGTTAAGGGATTACGGCGGAAAGTCTCAACAGGAAGACAAGGTATGATAGGTCTTACGGCTGAAGTGATTTCTGACATTGGCGAGGGATTCGGGCAAGTTAAATGTCATGGTGAAATTTGGCGGGCAAGGTCTGACGGCGGGGAAATTCCTGCTGGTCATGAAGGAGTCGTGAGAGCTGTTGACGGTATGACGCTCATAATTTCGGAGAGACAGCAATAACTCACACAATAAAACGCGCAGTGCCGGGTGATTTTCCTGACACTGCGTGTAATCTAAGGGGTAAGGATACAAACTTCGATGACATATTTCGCGGGTGAATATTGTACAACTATTAGAACATTTCCGCTATACTTTTTGCATTCGGGGGACATCCTTTAACATTTCTTTTTGCCCCCGAACAGCATCGCCCAATCCCCAAAGCACCTTCAGGAATATTTTTCCCGCGCCAGCCCTGACCGATATATATCTCCTGCCCTCTGCCTTTGCTTTCAGTGTAGAGCGCACGAATCAACGCAGCATAGCACGCCGAACACGCAGAGTCCTCATGAACATTCCGCGCAAGATGAGCGACTCTCCCTGAAGGACGCGGATATTTCCCGGCATTTTCGGGCTCATTCAGTGAGATTATGTCATCGGGCGTGAATTTCGTTGAACCGGCTCCCCATTTCTCCGCAATCTGTATATACGGAACATCGAACAGATCCAGCCCCATTAAGCTCGCCCCGTAAGCATCAATCATAACAGGATCAGTCCCGCAGAACATTCTGTTTGTCTGAACGGGATTCCCGCCTTCCTCGAAGTTCAAATCTCCGCAAATACTGTCAACAATAATCAGTCCCGGCTTAAGCACAGACCCTAAAGCCGCAATAGGCCGAGTGAGTCCGATTGCGTGAAATCTGCTTTTCTCTTTGTCGGGCAGACAGCCTTTAAGGTTCTTCAACGCACATGTCATTTTCGTCTGGCAATGTCCCTTCAAGACAGGAAGATTTACCAGAAATCCCGCGTCAAGTGCAAGCGAACAAATCTCAAGAGGCCCGATAGGTGAGTCAACTTTGCGAGTCTTGTCGTGCTTTAAGTCGGTGAACTTCACGTTGTAGCGTTTGCAGACTTCATCATATCCAGCGCGTTTCATGGCCGGCATTGTCGCAGCTCCTACCCAGCTTCCTTCGGCTATAATGATGTCATTGATACCGTTTTCCCTGAAATATTCTATGCACCCCGAAAGGACTCCTGCGTGAGTCGTTGCGCCGTTTTCGGGTGAACCTGCCACTACAAGGTTAGGTTTGAGGACGATATTAGCCCCCGAAGGTACGAGACTCAATGCGTTAATCGCGTCAAGAAGTGAGAGAGTCATTGAGTGCGAGTCAGTTCCGTAAATGTTATAGATTTTTCCCATAAAATTTTTACCCTCCTTTAATGTTTAATTTTATTACAGGAGACAAAATATTTATCCCTTCAAAGGCTCAGAGTGTTTACGGGATTTAATGTAAAATATAAGCAGGAAGGTGAAATGAATTGATACAAAAAGTAACAAGCGAAAAAGTAAAAATCACAAACACAGGTTCAGGAATGGAACACGCCCTGACAGTCGCAGAACAAACCGCCGGATTCATGAACATCTCCGCAAAAGACAAGCTCCGTCTCCGTCTTCTGTCTGAGGAAATGTTCAGCATGATTCGTACTGTCGCAGGAAACTTCAGCGCATACTTCTGGCTTGAGGCCGAATCGAATCTATGCACCCTTCATCTTGAGGCAAAATCCGAACTCGATTACCCAAAGCAGCAGGAGCTAATCTCAGTCTCAACAACCGGGAAAAATTCCGCAAAACTCGGTATCATGGACAAGATTCGCGGAATGATTGAGGCGGGTATTTACGGCTTCGAGGAAAGTTTCAGGATTCAATCCGAATACGGTACGGGCATGTTCCCTTACGGCGCAATAGGCATTCCCGATGACGGCATGACTGACGCTCTTTATGCGTGGTCAATGGAGAAGTACAAGAAGGACGTTGAAGAGAAACGCATTGATGACCCCGACTCTTATGATGAGCTGGAGAAATCAATAATCGCAAATCTCGCTGACGATGTGAAAGTCGGAATCAACAAAGACCGAATCGAAATTATAATAGTAAAAAAATTTTAGGAGGCATTCAAATTGAAAAAATTTTTATGCGCGTTTTCTCTCGTTTTGGTTATGTGCGTTTCGTGCATGGCCGCTCAGAATGACAAAGTCGACTCAGGAGTCCTCACTTACTTGGGAACAACTGAAGGCGAGTTTCAGGAAGCACTTGACGATTTGAGAAAAGCATTAACCCCGCTCATCTCAGAAGAGTCAGCAAAACAAGAATGGGAAGACTATGACTTGCTCGAAGGATTCCTCTCTGAACTCGTGAAAGCAAGAAGAGTCGTACATTTCTATGACTCCCTGCTCGCTATGCAAATGGCTCTCAGAGCTAGGCACATTGACGAAATGGTACTCCCCGAACCCGTCGTAATGTACCTCATCGCAAATAACCCGGCAGAATATGAGATTCAATTCTCCCTTAACATGATGCCGTCAACAATATCATTCGGATTCAAAGCCGGAAATAATGCCCTCAAGAATGATTTTGACAAGGCAATTAAGGCCATGAAGAAAGATGGCACGCTCATGACGATTCAGGAGAGATTCATAACCAACATCGGAGCAGGTGAGCCAGAAGAAGTAAAATTCACCGAGTTCAAAGGCTCAAAGCCCATCAAAGTCGCCGTAACAGGAGACCTTCCCCCAATCGACTACATAGCCGCTGACGGACGCGCAACAGGTTACAACACAGCAATACTCGCCGAAATCGGGAAACGCCTCAAGCGCAATATCCGCATAATCAGTGTCGACGCTGGAGGAAGATCCGCCGCCCTCGCATCAGAACGCGCAGATGTCGTATTCTGGTACAGGAACACCGAAGGCATTAAGACCCCAAAGAAAGTCGGCAGAAACCTTAAAGGCGTAATGATTGACTCCCCCGTAAACGGCGTAATTCTCTCCGAGCCTTATTACGAATGGGACACGGATTTAGTTGTCGGAAGGTCAAAGTAACTTGAGGAAATTAATTTTTTCGTTCGCGTTAATTCTGGGGCTGTGTGCTTTGTCATACGGCCTCGAAAAGCGCGTTATCGTTCTCGGAATGCTTGAGAAACTCAACTCAACGGAGGAAGCATTTTCTCAGGAATGGCAGAAATCATTTGCCCCGAACAATGAACTTCTCGAAGTCCGCGTCAAATTCTATCCCAACTTGAATGCGCTCCAAATGGCACTCAACGCCGGAGAGATTAAGCACATAGTATTGCCCGAAGTAACAGCAGAGTATCTCATGAATCAGAATCCCGAATATGAGTCAGTCCTCGTTTTGCACTCAAAGGGAATGGGACTCGCTTTCGGCTTCAGGGCTGACAGCGAAGGACTCCGGGACTCTTTCAGCCGTGCTATAACTTCAATGCGTGATGACTGGACATTGTCCGCGCTTGAGGGAATGTACCTCGCAAGACCCGGATTAAATCCCCCGAAGCCCGTTGAGTTCCAGAAATTTGACGGTGCCGGAACGGTTCGCGCTGCTGTAACGGGAGATATTCCCCCTGTCGATTACATGGCCGATGACGGTACGCCCGCCGGGTTCAGCACTGCCGTACTTGCGGAGATTGGGAAGCGTCTCGGAGTCAACATTGAGCTGATGAACATTGAGTCGGCTGCTAGGAGTTCCGCGCTTGCGTCTGGGCGTGCTGATGTGGTTTTCTGGTACGAGGTCGTGAAGGGAGCACAGAATCAGCCGGATATACCCGAAGGAGTCATAGTGTCTGAGACGTATTACGACTGGGAGAAATTTATTCATCTCCGTAAGAAAGTTGATACGGGAAATTCGTGGAGCTGGAATATCTTTAACACCGATTTTCTTGACTTCTACATTCACAACTAAAGGAGCTGGAAACGTGAAGAAATTATTTTTTGCGTTAATGATTGCGGCCATGTTAAGCGGGGCTGCTTTTGCTGACGATGATTACGTGGGAATGCTTACACGCTTGCGCACATCCCCTGATGAGTTCTTCAACCTTATGCGTAACACCTGGGCGACTCAGGGCTGGGCGATACTCGGAGGCGACCACACTACAAGCAAAGCACGATTCTACGACTCACTGTCTCAAATGCAGATGGCGTTATCTCGCGGAGATATTGACGAGATGATTTTGCCTGATTTCGTGGCTGAATATCTCCTCAAGACCAGCAAGAATTACACACCCTGCTGTATCTCAAACTCAGGGCAGATGACTCTATGTTTCGGTTTCATGAAGAACCGTCAGCACCTTTTAGCCCGCTGGAACTCCGCAATAATCTCAATGAGGAATGACTTTACGCTCTCAGGACTCTTCCAGAAGTACGTAAAGAATTTCCCGCCCGATGAAACCTATGATGCAATTTACGGTATCAACAAACGTCAGCGCGAAAAGGCCAACAGAGTCAAATTCGAGAGCTTTGCGGGCGCACCTGTCGTGAAAGTTGCGGTTACGGGAGATTTGCCGCCGGTTGATTTTGTTGACGAGGCAGGTTACGCAGCGGGATACAGTACTGCGGTGCTTGCGGAAATAGGACGGAGGCTTCAGATCAATATTGAGATTATTCAGGTTGATACGGCCTCAAGAACAGCGGCTATTGTTTCGGGAAAAGCTGATGTAGTTTTCTGGTACGAGGTAAGCAAGATGACGGACAAATATCTTGATGTCCCTGAAGAAGTCCTAATCTCAGAGCCTTATCTCGAATGGAACACTTTTATGCACCTCAAATTTGACGAAGATTAAAGGAGGATTCTTACTCATGAAAAAATTTTTTTGCGCACTGTTAATGCTTCTCGTTTTCGCCCCGGCTGTATTCGCGGCAGGGACTCACAGAGTCGGAATGGTTGAACGCCTCAACGTTACGCCCGAAGAGTTCAGCAGCATGGTAGCCAATTCCGAACACGTTGTAATGATGGCAAATAATCCCGTGAGGCCTGAATTTTTCTTCTACAGGTCAATGAGTCAGATGATTATGGCTCTCAACGCAGGAGAGATTGATGAGATTCTCATGCCCGAAGATGTCTCAGAATATTTCCTCAACGCCAACATTGATTACACCGTGAACTGCGTAGTCATGACACCGAAAGATCCGTTTTTGCTTTCGTTCGGATTCAATTCGGATCACAAAGAACTCTGCGAATCGTTCGACAAAGCTATAGTCGAAATGAAACGCGACGGGACTCTCATCACTCTTCAGGGGAAATACATTCTCGGAGTGAACACGGCAGTAATGGAGGAAAGAGTCATCACTGACCCCGACTTACAGCAGATTACCCCCGTAACGTTCAGGAAATTTGACGGTGCACCCGAAATCAAAGTAGCTGTTACAGGGGACATGCCGCCAATCGACTACATTGCGCCGGACGGTTCAGCACAGGGATTCAACGCCGCAATACTCGCGGAAATTGCAGGGCGACTCGGTCTCAACGTCAAGCTCCTGAATATCGAGTCGGGCGCAAGAGCTTCAATGCTTTCATCGGGAAGGGCTGATGTAGTGTTCTGGTTTGAGCACAAGCGCGCAGGAGGCACAAAGCATGATGTCCCTGACGGAGTGATTCTCTCAGAGCCTTACTACCAGTTTGACACGTTCTATCACTTAAAGCCAACGAAGTAATGCACAAAAAAACGGGGGATAAGATTATTCCCTTCCCCCGCTAAATTTTTTCCCAAATCAATTATCAACGCCGTAAAATTCGCTCTCAGTTTTCGACCGCTCAACAAGAATCGAACTCTGCCGGAAAAGTTTCAATGCCTCGTCCATGATTTTCCGCACAGACTCTTCTGACGCATCAACGATAACGCATACGAGAGTCTTCTCGGTGAATGTCTTTTCGCCTTCGTGCCAGAATCCTTCAGCATCATACACCGTGTAACCGTCAACGTATTTCCCCGCAATGTTCACGAAAATTTTTTTCGCCTCGCTGAGTTCATATGCAGGTTTGCCTGTTTTGCCGTCATTCATTCCAATGTAGAGCGTGTAATTCGTGTGAGTCTTGAACTTCAGAGCTGAAAAC
>JAFSLR010000035.1 GCA_017448375.1 Synergistaceae bacterium
AACACACTATAGCGTTGTCTCCTGCTTCCTCATACAAAGCCCTGAGTCTCTGCGAAGCGTCCCACTCACGCACAAGATGTTGATATAAAATAATAACGTTCATTTACTCTGCCTCATAAAAATTTTCTCTGCGTAGTTTTTGTGCAAAGATGAAATGTATTATAACATTCACAGTTCGCAAAACTCACACCATATCTTGAGGATTTATATACCTGTCGTACTCTTCAGCCGTAAGAATCCCCAATGAAACCGCCGACTCCTTCAGCGTAATATTTCTCTCATGTGCATTCTTAGCGATTAAAGCCGCTTTGTCATACCCCGTATGAGGATTAAGAGCCGTAACAAGCATTAAGGATTTCGATAAATTCTCCTGCATTTTGTCTTTGTTCGGCCGTATTCCCTCAAGGCATTTCCGCGTGAAATATGAGAATGTCTCAGCAAGAAGATTAACCGACTGCAAGAAGTTATACGCTATCACCGGCATAAACACATTAAGCTGGAAGTTCCCTTGTGAGGCCGCGAACCCTATCGCCGAATCATTCCCCATAACCTGAACCGCCGACATCGTCAACGCCTCGCACTGAGTCGGATTGACTTTTCCCGGCATTATGGAGCTTCCCGGCTCGTTCTCAGGGATAAATATTTCACCCAGACCGCAACGAGGCCCAGATGAAAGCCATCGTATATCGTTCGCAATCTTCATCATGTCAGCAGAAAGCCCCTTCAACGCCCCGTGAACATACGCAAAAGCAGCCTTTGACGTGAGCGCGTGAAACTTATTCGGACTCGTCGTGAAAGGAAGCCCCGTAAGCCCTGCGATTTCGTGTGCTGACTCCTCCGCAAAACCTTCGGGAGCGTTCAAGCCCGTGCCGACTGCCGTACCCCCAAGCGCAAGAGGATACAGTGTCGTCATGGCCTGTGAGATTGCGTCCTTTCCCTGCGAAACCATTTCGAGCCACGCGGAAATTTCCTGCCCGAACGTTATCGGCACTGCGTCCTGAAGGTGAGTGCGCCCCGTTTTGATGACTGACATATTCTCGGTCATCAGGCGTTCAAGCACTCTCATTCCTTCGTCAAGCGCGGGGAACAAATGCCCGTTGATTTCCGTAACCGCTGAGATGTTCATTGCTGCCGGAAATGTATCATTAGAGCTTTGAGACATGTTGACGTGGTCGTTCGGGTGCAAAAGTTTTTCACCTGATAATTCGTTTCCCCTGTTGGCGATTACTTCGTTGACGTTCATGTTCGTCTGAGTCCCTGAGCCTGTCTGCCAAACCGTAAGCGGAAAATGCTCATCAAGTTTCCCCGCTAAAATTTCATCGCACACGGTTATGATTATGTCCCGGCGTTTTGAGTCGAGTCTTCCTGATTTGGAGTTTGCGATTGCTGAGGCTTTCTTGATTGTTGCTAGGGCGTATATTATAGGCATTGGCATTCTTTCGGCTGACTGCGTGAAGTTCTCCATGCTCCTTTGAGTCTGCGCTCCCCAATATGCTTTTGACGGTACTAATATTTCTCCCATTGAGTCGCGCTCGGTCCTGTAATCCATGTAATAATTTTCTCCTTCTCTGCTTAATGCTTGCGAAAGATTATAACAAAATCAACTCAGCTTGCTTCAAAGGAGCTCAAATATTACATGCTCAATCATTTTTTTTGACCTTCTACTTATCCCGCCTCAATCCCTCAAGAATCTTAACCGCTAGTTTCTCCCCGATTCCTTTAACCGTCATCAAGTCTTCCACACTAAGCCCCGCAATCTTTCCAGCCCCACCGAACTTCACGAGCAACTCCGCAGCTTTCTTCCTCCCGATTCCAGGAATATCATCAAGCCTCGAATGCCTCATACGTTTTTCGCGCGCATTCCTGTGAGTCGTTATCGCGTAACGGTGAACTTCATCCCTTAAACGCTGGAACAGCTGCAACGCCGGATCATCACGTCCGAGCCTCAAAGGTTCAGGGTTATCCGGCGTGAATATCAGCTCTTCACGTTCCGCAAGCGCAATCATCGGAATCTCATACCCCAAGTCCCTAACCGCCCTCAATGCGTAATCCAGCTGTCCCGGCCCCCCGTCAATCACCGCTAACTGCGGAGCAGGCTCATCCTCATTCATCACGTGAGCGTAACGCCTCTTCACAGTCTCATACATTGACGCAAAATCATCTATTTCACCCTCAGCAAGCCCCCTAATCTTGAAACGCCGATAGAGATTCGGACTCGGCCTCCCCTGTTCAAACACTACGCAGCAACCGTATGTATCATGGCCGTGTGTGTGCGAAATGTCAAACGCATCAATCCTCCACGCAAGCACCTTCAAGCCGAGTAATTCTTGAATCCTGTTTAACACCTTCCACGTCTCATTGTCTAAATCCTCCTGTAACGCTGAAGATATTTTCTGACGCGACAATCTCCAAACCGCCCGTATCGTATCTCTATATCTCGCTGCTTTCTCGAACTCTAATTTTTTTGCTGACTGGTTCATTCTCTCGCGCAATCTCTCTATCAGTTCGGCCTGTTTTCCCCCGAAAAGTAATATTATGTCGGCGACTCGTTCTCTGTATTCCGACTGTGTACAGAGTCCCGCGCAAGCTCCCATTGAATGACCGAGATTATATTCTACACATGGACGTTTTCTTTTGACGGGTGAAATTTTTGACCTGCAAACCCTCAGAGGGAAATACCTTTCAGAAAGCCTCATCAAGTTTCTTATATTCCCGGCGTCAACAAAAGGCCCTAAATACACAGCCCCGTCATTATTCTTACGCCTCGTAATTTCTATTCTTGGGTAATCCTCATTCGTTATCTTCACATAGGGGTAACGATCATTCATCTTTAAGTCTACGTTAAAGAACGGGGAATAACGCCGGATTAATTTTGCCTCAACAATTAACGCTTCCGCTTCGGTCTCAGTACGTATTATTGATATGTCCTCGATTAGCTGGACGAGTTTACGGAGTCTCGGTGAGGCGTGAGTGTGCCGGAAATATGAAGATACCCTGCGTTTTAGCTTCTTAGCTTTTCCGACATAAATTATTTTCCCGTCAATGTCCCTCATTAAATACACGCCCGGTCTTTCAGGGAGAGTCTTTAAGATTGCTGATATTTTTTCTTTCACGATTCGTATTTACTCCTCACAGATTTTAATGTTACGCAAATTTTGAGCCTGATAAAATTTCGGGGTGTTCTGGTTTCTCTATAACTGCTGAAAATTTTTCCCTCACGTTTTCCGCTCCTCATAAATTTTAACGTTACGCAAAACTTGACAGCCTGATAAAATTTCAATCACCAATATTGTTACACAAAATTCATTTTCAGGAGTGATTTATTCATGAAGTCTTTTCGTATTTCGTTGATTGCACTTCTCATCGCGTCTTTACTCGTTGGCTGTTCTTACGCCGAAACCGACAAAACCGGATGGCCGGATCAGCTCCGGTTCATGGCAGGCCCTCCCGGCGGCAACTGGTTCGCACTCGGCACGGCACTCTCTGAGATGTGGACAGGCGCAGGACTCCCCCAAACAACAAGCTCATCGGGCGGCGGTGTCTCAAACATTCTCAACGCTCACGCAAGGCGCGGGGATTTGGGATTCTCCGTTACATCACTTCTCGGCGCAGCTCTCAAAGGTGAGGCCGACTTCAAGGGCAGAGTCGTCAACAACGCCGTAATCATGGCGAACCTTTACACGCAGTACACATACTTCATCATGCGCAAGGACTTCGCCGAAAAGAACGGTATCAAATCCGTTGAGGACATAATCGCAAAGAAACTCCCCATGAGATTCGCTACCCTAAAGCCCGGAACAAGCTCCGAATTTGTCGTTAAAGCATTGTTCGAGAAAGGTTACGGATTCGATTACAAGAAAACGTTTCAGGATTGGGGCGGAAGTGTAGAGTATGCTTCATATGACGGCGGAGCGGATTTGCTTGCTGACAATCACCTTGACTGCTTTGCGTTCTCAATCGGCAAAATCGCTTCTACTGTCATGAACATTGAGAGCCAGGTTGACGTTGTGTTATTGCCGGTAGGACAGGACGCACTCGACAAACTTTCGGACGCTTACGGAACAGTAACACTCACGATTGACCCGGGAATCTACAAGTCAGTCCCAGAAGGCGCAGAACCCGTTAAAGTTGTGGGCGATTACACCTGCATAGTAATCCGCAAAGACCTTCCCGAAACATTAGTCTACGAACTCAACAAAGCAATTTGGGAGCATAAAGACGCACTTGTCGCAGCCGTAAGAGACATGGCCGAGCTTGAGCCGTCAATCGCTCTTCCCGACAAAGTCCCGGCTCATGAAGGCAGCGTAAAATTCTGGAGTGAGCTGAAGAAATAATGCGTAAACTTTCAGGCACAACAAAAACGCTAATATATCTCTATGTTCTCGCAATGGGAGTGTTTCATCTCTTCACGGCCAGCGCGGGAAACTATGAGGCATATTTACAGCGTTCGATACATCTTGCGTTCGTACTTCCTCTAGCGTTTGTGCTTTACCCCGTCAACAGCAAAGCACCCAAAGACAGAGTCCCGATTTATGACTGGATACTCGCAATCTTGGCAGCAGCACCGGGAGTCTATTCTATGGTGAATTACACGGCGATAACCGAACGTATACAGCAGATCGACCCGCTGACTACAGCTCAGTTAGTGCTTGGCTCATTGCTTGTGATATTACTGCTTGAAGGCACACGGCGTATTGTCGGCTTGCCATTGTCATTAATTGCGGCGTTGTTTGCTGTCTACATGTTATACGGCTACAAATTGCCGGGATTGCTACAGGGCTTCCAGTTCCAATACCCTGAAGTAATAGAGCAGTTATATCTGACGGACGAAGGAATTTTCGCATCACCTTTGGGAGTTTCGGCGACGTATGTAATGATATTCCTGATATTCGGAGCGTTCCTCGAAAAGTCAGGGGCTGGCGACTGGTTCATGAGCGTAGCACAGGCATTCACGGGAACGACTCCCGGAGGCCCGGCGCAAATCGCTGTGTTAAGTTCGTGCTTGTTCGGG
>JAFSLR010000288.1 GCA_017448375.1 Synergistaceae bacterium
ATTAGCAGCCCCCATAGTGAGAGCGTTCATCTGACCTTGAATATCATTACCCGCATTCCTGAACATCTCAGCATACGCACCCTGCAATAAGTCATTACGAATTTTCCCAATAGTTTCTGGGTTAATCATTGAGAACCTGCTAGTAGCTGCGAGGCTGTCAACGCCCCTCATAATATCCTGAATGGAGGGTGTTTTCCCAATCCCAGCCGTGCCGATGTCGAACTGCGTCAACGGACTGTCGGTTTTATGGAAAGCATTAGCCCACGGGTTAGAATTATACCCATCAGGCGCACCCATAGCAGTGAGAGACACGGCGTTATTTTGAGCGTTATTATTCAAATCTTGGTTTAACTGCCCTCTGAAGGCATTAACTTTTCTGTTCTGTTCATTCTGATTATGATTTTTCCACAAGTCGCTGATTATGTTACCTGCGACATTCCCCAGCGCGGTGAGTGCTAACTGTTCACGCCACGGGTTATAGGGCTGAACGATAGTAGCCATGAGTGATTATTTCCCCCTTTGCGTTGTCTGATCTGGATTATTTGTTGCGATATTACCTGCCATGAGACCGCCGAGCCAATTCATCGGATTATTATTCGTATTCTGGAAGCCCGGACTTGTGTAACCGTTGCTGAATTGGCCGAAAGCATTCATGCCCTGCCCCAAAGCAGTAAGCCACGGCTGACCCGTAACAATCCCGCCGATATTAGCGAGCATACCGAGCGCGCCGAAAGGGTTAGAGCCTTTAACGTACTGCACAGACATGAAATCACTTCCCCTGCTGAACTACGGTATCGTAGTCTTCTCTGTTGTCATAGCTTGACTGCCACGCCTTCCAGAGGTTGAACGCTGGAGTAAGCCCTGCGCCAGCGGCCTCGTAAGCCTGAGAGGGAATATTGCCCAAACCCTGAATACCCGTCATCAATGCGTTCGTATTCGCTTGCTGACCCTGCAAGGCCGTCCCCAAACCGTTAATAGTGGCCTGATACGCACTCAAGTAATTACGGTTATAAGCGTCTGCGGCATTCTGGGCGAGATTATTTATGCCCTGACCCGTTATAGAGCTGTTAATGACCCCTCGTGAACCGAGATTATTTAACATAGTCCCCATACTGGATTGAAGCCCTTGATTTACGCTCTTGTTTATGTTGTTGGTTAATGCTGTTGGAATATTTCCCGTTCGGGCTACCTGCGCAATCTCATCAGCAATGCCGTTATTCTGGTTAAGCGTGCTGGGTATCTGTGATAGTAACTGCGACTGCATATCCAAAGCATTGTTAGCTCTATTCTTTGCGCTGTTCCAGTCTTCGGGGGTGAAACTCTGTAACCCCGGCATTACTGCGTTATACAGCCCTGTGCGAATATCTACAAGTCCTTGCGGCTCAGGGTCTCTTTTTCTGTATTGTGTTGAACTTCCTCCACTGCCCATTAAATTTTCATCTCCTCAATATCACTTTCCATGTAATACCCTCTGATATGCCCGCCGTATTTGCGTATCCATGCTTTAGGATTACGGCGGGTGAACGCTCTTAACTTGGTTAATCCGTTATCTTTCATAATCTGGACAAGTAATTCCTGCCACTTTTTGCCATTTCCGCACATGTGGTGAAGCTCTAAAACGTCATCATGAGTGAAGAATGTAACGAACCCAAAATCGGGGTGAAAGAGAACATACTCGTCATCAGCGAGCTGAAAATCTTCGCACCCCGTTTTCTCGCGGTAAAAATCAATCCATTCTGATTTAGTCATCGTCTAACTCCGGCTTATTCTTGCTTATGAGCTGCTTGTTTCTCCAAGACAGGAAATATTCTTTGAGGACTTCGGGCACTGGAGCGTTCATATCAATAGCATTTTCCATTATGGATATGCCTTCACTGGCAAGGTAGAACATCATAACGCCGTCCCTAAGTACAGGAGTATCGCCGAGCATTTCGCGGTCAATGACATGAGCAATGCCGATGAAGACGAACATACAGACTTTCTTGGATATACCCCTGAAGCCAATATCACTGCAAAGCCTTTTGTTGACTATGGCCTTCATGAGCCCCGTAACAATATCGCAAGCCACAAATACAAGCAGCACGGTCATAACGCTGTCCAGTCCGCCGAGAAAGAACGAAAGGAACGCGCCCGTCAACCCGAATAAAGTATCAAAATAGATGTCATAATCCATAAAAACTCCTCCGATAAAATAAAATCCCCCCGCAGTGATATGCAGGGGGTAAAATCGCGTTAAGCTACGGCAATGGTAGTAACGGCTTTAATGCCGTCAATAAGGTCTTTGAGTGCCTTACCCTGCGTAGCGTCTAGAGTTTTCCCCGTAACCGTTTCGGTTAAGCTGTTCACGATTGCGGGAATAACTTTTCCGTCAATTAATCCCTTCAGCGTATTTCCCTGTACTGCGTCAAGTGCGCTCCCTGCGGTTGTCGTGGTAAGGTTATTGACTACTGACGGAATTTTTCCGTTGAGTACACGTCCCTGATTTGCGCTCAGGGCTGCCGTTGTGCTTGTGCTCGTAACATTGTCTATCACCTGCGGGATTGCCGATGTATCAGCCTTCCCCGAAAGTGCCGTTGAAATCTCAGCAACGGTCATTGCCGCATAGGGTAACGATGTCCACTGCTTAGAGCCGTCTCCGAGCTTGAATTTTCCCGTGTCGTTCTCAATTCCGATTTCACCCTTCGCGAGGGTCGGATTTGCAGAAGTCCACTCTGAGGCCGTTTTGTTCTTCAGTGTTAGCTTGTCGAATGTCCATGTCGTTCCGCTTATTGCCATAATATATCTTCCTCCTATACAAATTTCCCAAACAATAATTTTTCCTCCGCGTCTAATACAACGAAGTCAAATTTCGGTATGTCATTTCTGTGATAAATCTGACAGCCTGCAAAGTTCACAGTAATTGGTGAAGTTATCCCGAACTCTGGAGCTTTGAACGTGAAGTTGCATTGCTCGAAAAGGTTTTTTATGTTCACTCCGCCTATTGTCAGATTGGTTATGTTCCATGTAGTGCCTGATATGCTCATGCTCTTACCTCCCACAAGGATTTGCGCTTTCCTCCGCAGTCAATGTGAATGAAGGTTTTGTAGCGTATGCAGTAATCCAAATCGGGTAATTTCCCTTCAGCCTGTAACTTCTTGACGGTCTCAAACATCTTCACCGCTCCGAGAGAA
>JAFSLR010000289.1 GCA_017448375.1 Synergistaceae bacterium
CGTGATTGATGAGCATTTTTGCTGTTTCGGTGTGGCCGTGAAATGCCGCCCTCATTAAAGCCGTACTGCCTAAATCGTCATTAGCGTGAATATCTGCGCCGTGATTGATGAGCCATTCTGCTGTTTCGGTATTGCCCCAAAATGTCGCCTCCATTAAAGCCGTCCAGCCGTCATTGTCCTTAGCGTGAATATCTGCGCCGTGATTGATGAGCAATTCTACTGTTTCGGTGTGGCCTTTCTCTGCCGCCCACATTAAAGCCGTCTTGCCGTATTGGCCTGTAGCATAGACATTAGCACCGTTCATTATTGCTTCCTCAACTTTCACAGCATCGCCGGATTTGCAGAGTTCCAGAAAATCATTATCACTCATCAGCGGGCGTTTAGGCTTGGGCGCGGGCGGTGTTTCCTGCACTTTTGGTTGCGGTTTGGGTTTCGGCAATTCAGACTTTGGGGGTTCAGGTTGGGGCGCGGGCGGTGTCGTCTGTACTACCACATGTACTACTGGTTCAACATGTATCATCGGTTGTGGTTCGGGCTTCGGCGGTTCGGGCTTCGGCAACTCAGGCACTATCACTGGAGCAGGTTCGATTTTCTCCGGCAATGGTTCAATTCTCGGCGGTAATTCTTCCGTCTCCATGCGCTCAAGTACTTTGTTGCTCATCTCGTTCTCATAATTGAAGAGTACGTTGCACATCACGCAGTCAACAGCTTCATCTTTCCGCCCTAACGCGAAATAGACCATTCCGGCAAAAATATTATTCGCCCATTCCTCAGTCTCAGTATTAGCTTTCATCTCCTCAAGGCACTTCAGAATCTCTCCTGCGTTTTCTTGAGTTACTCCGTTCCGCATAAGGCTCTCAATACGGAATTTCATTGCTTCGGCTCTGTATTGGTCTTTCTTCAGAGCAGGCCGCCAAACTTCACCGAAACGCGCAAAATATTTCTCGGCCTCATCGTTATTCCCGGCCTCATGTGCCGATTTAGCCCTGTAAAACCAATACGGAGCATACATAGCAAAATCACGCTCAAGATATTTCATCATCTTAAGACGCTTTGAGGGGTCCGGCTCGTTCATGACGGCTGAAAATTTGGCGAGTTCCCTCTGAGTCAGCCTGTAATTGTCGGGAAGATGATACTGACGCAGAAGACTCCACGATGAAACGAGAAGTTTGCGCTGTAATTCGTCATATTCGTCAAGCTCTTCACGCTTTAATTTGAGTTGTCCGTCATTAACTGTCTGTGCGAGTTTTTCGGATTCTTCTTGGGACTCTTTACGCTGGGTGAAATATTCTGACGCTGACGACATAGCGAGTTTTCCGATCCATTTTAACGGGTTAGTGCTGAAACTTTTTAGGATATTACCGCTTATTATCTGCCCTATACTTTTCTGTTTTTTCTGGGAATCGGCGGTATTAATTTCCTCTCTTATGTCATCTCTGAGCCTTCCTTTTTGTATAACCTTAAGAATTTTGTCATAAAGAGTCATCAATTCGGGGTCGGCGTTAATTTCGCCCATGTTGAGATTGTTGATTATGCTGTCATACTCGCGGTCAAGGATTAATCTGTCTCCTGATGAAGTTATGCGGTGCAGAGAGACTATCGCCATATTAAGCGCGGACATTGTGAGTAATGGATCATATTCTGACATTGAAACACCTCCTGTTCTGGAATTTGTGTAATCTTAACATAAGCCCTTTTGAAGTGCCGATTTTAAGCCGCCGATTATATTCTGAGATTTTCACACGGCGTTCATTGCTGTAAAATTTCATTATTCTTGTAGTTAGGCTTCTTGTTAATATGGGAGCTAAAGCCTCAGAATAGGAGTTGCTGAGAGGTAACAATAAGACAATAAGATAAACTCCCCTAGAGTAAGAATCTCCGGGGGAGTTTTTTGGTTATTACTGATTCGCTTTCTTCAACGAGGCCATTAACCCTCCGTCAGCAATCATCTTCTTGATAAACTCCGGGAAAGGTTCAGCCTTGTAGGTTTTGCCTTTTGTTGAGTTCGTGATGACTCCCGTATCAAAATCCACGCTCACTTCGTCCCCGTCAGAAATATCTTCAGCAGCTTCGGGGCATTCGAGTATCGCAAGCCCGATATTGATAGCGTTGCGGTAAAAGATTCTCGCAAAACTCTTCGCAATCACACATGATATACCCGATGCCTTTATCGCAACAGGAGCATGTTCACGCGAAGACCCGCACCCGAAATTCAATCCCGCAACAATGATGTCGCCTTCCTTGACCTTCTTCGTGAATCCCGCGTCAATATCCTCCATGCAGTGAGACGCTAATTCTTTTTCGTCCTGGCTCGCAAGATAACGCGCAGGGATTATTACGTCCGTGTCTACGTGGTCGCCGTATTTGTGTGCTTTCGACATTTACATAACCTCCTCCGGGTGTGAAATATGCCCTGTGATTCCCGACGCAGCAGCTACAGCAGGTGAGGCGAGATATACTTCGCTCTTAACGTGTCCCATTCGCCCGACAAAGTTACGGTTTGTTGTTGAAACGCAGCGTTCACCTTCCGCAAGTATCCCCATGTAACCGCCCAAGCAAGGCCCGCAAGTCGGAGTCGAAACCACGCACCCTGCATCGAGGAATATATCTGTCAATCCTCGCTTAATGCACTCGCGGTAAATGCTCATTGTTGCGGGAATGATTATCCCCCTCACACCGTCAGCAAGGTGCTTCCCCCTGAAGATTTTTGCGGCGGCTTCCATGTCCTCAATTTTTCCGTTTGTACACGAGCCGATAACAATCTGGTCAATGTTGATGTCGCTTCCTTCACGCGCTGGATGAGCGTTCTCCGGCAAATGAGGATATGCGACAGTGCAGTCGATTTCGTCAAGGTTAAGCTCGATTACCTGCTCATATTCCGCGTCAGGGTCAGGATAGTAGATTGTCCAGTCATGTTTTACGCGGCCTTCGACAAATTTCCGAGTAATGCTGTCGACCGGGAAAA
>JAFSLR010000290.1 GCA_017448375.1 Synergistaceae bacterium
ATCGGGGTCGACATGAAGAAGTCAAAGCTCAATGCGTATCTCGCTCATCTTTGCATCATGGTATCAATTTACGGTATGCAGATGTTTGTAGGGACGTGGCTCGGCTCATTCCTCATCAATACATGGCCTGAACTCCCATTCGGCTGGGGAACTGCGGCGGTGTTCTCATTCTGGGGCGGTCATGGAACGGCAGCAGGAGCGGGAAAAGTATGGGCTGATGAATACGGCGTTCAGGGCATTACGGATATAGGTATGATTATGTCAACAATAGGAGTACTCGCATGTATGATTGTCGGAATGGTCATCATAAACTGGGGAGTGAGAAAAGGATATGCGACTCAGGCAACGAATGACTACAAAGCGAATCCGAGCATGTTCGGGGGGATTTTACCGCCGGACAAACAGACTCCAATCGGTATGGCTAAAGTATCAAGCAGCGGTATAGATAACTTTTCGCTTCAGCTTTCGATAGTCCTTGCGTGTATGCTTCTGGGAAATAATGTTATGTCGTGGCTTAAAGGTTTTATCCCCGTTCTTAAACCGCTTCCGACTCTCATGAACGGAATATTAGCGGGTATAGTTGTCTGGAATATCATAAAGCATACAAGTTTGAAGGGCTATGTTGATCGCAGAACTATAAACTCAATATCAGGACTCGGCCTCGAAATCATAATAGTGTCAGCAATGGCTACTATGAATCTGAAAATGGTTACGGATTTGTTTGCGCCGATTCTCATCGTCAGCGCGGCAATCATAATCGTAACGGCTGTGTTTGCTATTGCCCTGTGCAAATGGTGGCACCGTGATAACTGGTTCGAGAAGTGCTGCGGGTCATTCGGTGCGTCAATGGGGACTGTACCTACGGGACTCGCTTTGATACGGTGTGTTGACCCTGACGGGAAAACAGATGCCGCTGACACACTCGCAATCGGTAATTCGATTTGGGCACCTGTCTACGGGAGTATGCCTGCACTTGTGCCGATGTTCGCGGTTACGATGGGGCTTGCTGTACCCATATGGCTGGGGTTCGCTCTAATGGTTGTGCCAATAGTGATAGGAATAATATTCTTCAGGCAGAAATAAAATTTCGGGGGACTGTCGAAAATTGGGCAGTCCCTCTTTTTGTGGTTAAGCGGAAAGTTTGCGCCTCACCCAGTAATATGCAATCATCGTAGCAGTTCCAGTTATCGTCCAAGTAACCGGGTAAACGTCCATTAGAATCGCAAAATCTTTCTCCCACGCAAAGACCGTATAAACCCAAACTATTCTGAATACGCAGCACCCCAAAAGCACAAGCACCGAAGGAAGCATAGAGTATCCCATTCCCCTTAGACAGCCTCCGCTTACCTCGTAAATATTGCACATCCACAAAAACGCAACAGCATGTATCATTCTGACTTCAGCATATTTGAGGACTTCAGGGTTTACGGTGTAGAGGGATAATATTTCGGTCTTCCAGACAGCGCACGCAAGACACACGATCCCCGTGAAGATTACCCCTGCCGACATCGTGAGAGTGAATACCCTCCTGCAACGCCCGTAATCACCTGCGCCGTAATTCTGTGATGTGAACGTTACAGCCGCCTGAGTGAATGCCGCAACAACATAGTACGTCAGGAAATCAAAATTCAACGCCGCCGCACTTCCTGCACTTGCATACGAACCCAACGAATTTATTGCTGTCTGAATTGTGATATTTGAGATTGAGAACAGAGAGCCTTGAATCCCTGCTGGGAGTCCTATCTTCAATATTTGGGAAATGTATTCGCGCTTCATTCTCAAGTCCGAAAATCTGAACCTGAACGGCTCTTCCTCAGTCATAAGGAAATATAGAATCATTATTGAGCTTACAGCGTTTGAGATTACTGTTGCGAGTGCCACACCCACAACGCTAAGTTTCAAGCCGATGACAAAAATAAGGTTGAGTATAACGTTGATTACACCGCCGAATCCCAATGACCATAACGGCCTCTTGCTGTCTCCTTTGCTCCGTAAGACCGCTGAGCCGAAATTGTAGAGCATTATGAAGGGCATTCCCAGAAAGTAAACGCGGAAATATACTACAGCTAAGTCAATAATATCTTCGGGAGTGTTCATGAGAGTCAGAATTGGTTTTGCGATTGCGAGTCCCCATATCAATAATATTACTCCGCTGATTAGTGCAAGTGATATTGTTGTGTGAACAGCGTCATGAATCTTGTCGTTCTCATTGCGTCCTATGCAGCGTGCGACTACAACGTTTGCGCCGACAGAGAGTCCCACGAAAAGATTCACCATGAGATTTATTGCGGCTCCGTTACTGCCTACTGCCGCCATTGCCTGTGGTGAGTCGAAACGTCCTACTACTGCTACGTCAGCCGAGTTGAAGAGCTGCTGCAACATCATGCTTGCCGCTAAAGGGAGCGCGAAGATTAATATTTTCCCGAACAAAGGCCCGTGTAACATGTCTATGTTTGTTCCATGCCGGTGAAGTTGTAATTGTGCCATTATGATTTTCTCCTGATATTGTGTTTAAGGGATTATAGCACCGCCGTTGTTTATGCTGTATAATTACCGCGTTCAAAAATTTCAGAACAGATTTTCACGCGACACTCTGGACATTGAGGTAACAGAATGTCAAGTGAAAACCGAGCTTCTTGACGCAACTAGAGAAATAACAGGAAAGAGTAATATGGAAAATCTTTATGGAGAAAAAGTTAAGAATAAAATTCTTAGCAGATTATTCACTAAAGCAGAAATCGCATGGGGTCTTTCAGATATTTCTAGGTCGATAGGGCCGATGATTGATTTAATTTTTATAAGTCAATTTGTCGGCATAGACGGCGTAACGGTTATGGGCTATGTCGCACCATTGATAATGTTGCTGGGCTTTATAGGAACTAATGTAGCTAATGGAGCGCGAGTCAAGACTGCACCTTCTCTTGGAGCCGGAAACCTTCCCGAAGCCAACCGAATTTTTTCAAACGCTGTTATTCTGGGAGGATTAATATCACTTTCAACAGCACTCCTTATTGCGGTGTTCTCCGACGGTGTATGTTTTCTTCTCGGAGTAAGAGACTATGATATTTTAGAAATGACCCGCCAATACATTTTTGGCTACATTATAGGTCTGCCATTTTTGACGCTGGCTGCAATTCTTACGCCTTATCTTGAACTCGAAGGGCAGTATAGGCGAGTTGTTTTCGGTGCTTTCATGATGACAGTCATAGATATTGCCGCCGATGCCTTTGTAATTTTTGCTATTCATGGCGGAATGTTTGGGCTTGGGTTTGCAACTTCTCTCAGCTATTTCATTTCTTTCTCGATTGAGGCATCATTTTTCTTGAAAAGTGTCTCAAGTTTTCATCTTTCCAGTAAGGGAGTCAACTATAAAATTTGTCTTGACATGATAAAGCTCGGCTCACCTTCCGGGGTTTACAGGGGAAGCAGCGCATTAGGCGGTATGATTATAAATAATTTGCTTACTTCTCTTCATGTGCCCTATCTTGTCGCAGCTTACGGAGTCTTTGCACAGATTACAGTTTATATTCGTGCGGCGTGGTCCGCTACGGCATCAAATCTTCTTAACTTTTCCGGAATTTTTATCGGTGAAGAGGATAAAGGTTCGCTCAAAGAAGTACAAAAAATTGCCTTAGTTCATGCATTCATTAATTCAAGTGTCGTAGCAGTTTTGTTTTTTGTTTTTGCGGAGCCTCTTGCGAAAATTTTCATGAAGTCCAGCGACCCTGCTGCGTTGTCAATGGCGGTTGAGTGTATACGGGTTTCGTGTTTTTCTCTTCCATTTCGCACGATTGTAGATAACTTTGGCATGTATCTAACGGCGATAAAACGAATACGCTTTTGTAATCTCTACACATTTCTGCTTGAATGTGGAGATATTGTGCCGATTACATTTTTGCTTTTGAATATTATTAGCTATCATGGTGCTTGGGCTGCAAAAGTTATACACATGTTCGTTATGAGTCTAATCGCAATAATTTATGTTTATATGAACAAAGAGGCTGAAGATTTTCGAGATAAAATGCTGCTGCTTCCAAGAAGTTTTGGCATGTCGCCTGAAATTTCAGTTATAGCTCATTCTGAAAAGGAAATGGAAGAACTTTCACGAATAGGAACAGTCTTCGCAATGGAACATGAAGCCGATGAAAAACGCGCCCGAACCTTTGGACTGATAATCGAAGAGCTGGGAATATTTTTAGCTGAACATGGTTTTAGTGATAGGAAGCCTCACACTATTAATGTTCGACTTGTAGCAAAGGACAAAGATTTAATAATTCGTATGCGTGATGACTGTAAACCATTAAATATCAAAGAGTATTATAAATTTCTTAGCACCCTTGAAGAAAAAGTTGAGCTTTCTATTATTTTGAAAATGTCTAAAGAAGTTATTTACACGCCGACCTTTGGGGCGAATAATTTGATATTGAAAATTTAGAAAGATGATTTTCTGCTGCTTTCGACAGCTGCCATTGCCTGAGGTGAATCGAAGCGTCCTACTACTGCAATATCATGCTTGCCGCGCCGGTGAAGTCGTAATTGTGATTTAAGGGATTATAGCACCGCTGTTGTTCATGCTGTATAATCCTCGTATACATAAAATTAAAGAAAGGTGTTGACAAAATGAATTTGGCCACTATAATTGTCAAGTCAAGTCAAGTCAAGTC
>JAFSLR010000291.1 GCA_017448375.1 Synergistaceae bacterium
GTCTCAATCACTGCCCGCGTTATTCCGGCCTCGTCAAGATTATCCGTATCACGACCCACTACGAACGACAGAGATTTTCTTGCGCCTTCAATGTCATGATTCATTAATGCGAAAAGTACGGGCAATGTTTCGTCTTTAAGGTCGCGCCACGCTAAAGCCGAATAAAGCAGATAAACCTGAAGTATTACGCTTCCCCCAGTAACATAAAGAATAACATAAACAGAAAGCCCCGCCGTTATGAGTGTCATAATCACAACAGCGAGGCCATTAAAGAATGAGTCATGCCTGAAGAATATACTTTGCCAGAAATTTATCGCATTCCCTATGAGCCTTACGGGGTGAGGAAAGTTACGGGGGTCTCCGAGAATCTCATCGGCAATAACTGCGAGGCACAATATCAGCGCAAATTTCAATTAATCTCCTACTCTGCCCTCAAAAATTTCAACTCTGTATACAGTTCCTTCCGTATCATTACCTTCGCGGCGTTCGAGAACTGAGAGAGTCATATCACTTCCGTCAATCTCAAAGTAAAGGAAGTTGTATTCGGGCGTGTCATACGGGGTTTCGCGCAATGTTGGAGTGCCGAGTTTTGAGCGTACTTCGGGCTGACTCCAGCCTATGAGGTCAACGCCTAGAAATTCGCGGCAAATCCTGTAATCGCTCGTGCTGAAGTGAACGTCCTCGACTCCGCGTCTGCCTTCGATGACCTTGAATGAAGCGTCGCCTGTCCTGCCTTGAGTTTCGTAGACAGTCGCTCCGTCCTCAACATATGATGACCATTCTTTGGGGGTTCTGTCCATGATTTTGCGTCGTGCCTGCCTGTACTTTCTGTAGAGGTTAGCGGCTGATTTGCTTTTGGGGCCCATTTTGAGGAGGATTCCGTTCTGAGCGAGCCAGCCTGTTTTGCCGTTCACTGTAACTTTGTACCACAAATAGTTGTCATCATCTCTCACTGCACTTGGGACGCTGATCCATTTCTGGGGCATTCTGATTTCCTCACTGCGGGAATTTCTGTCGGCGCGCCTGTAGAGGCTCATATACTCTTCGAGGGGATAAGCCCATTGACCTTTTGAGGGCGGATTGGGAATCGCGAATGCTGAGGACGCTAATATTACTGCGAGGATTAATGCTGGGATTAACGTTTTCTTTGTCATGATATGTGAACTCCTTTTTGTGATAATTATATTACATTTACATTTTCGGGATTGTGTGAAAACTGTCTCATACATCAAGGCAGCTTCCGCCGATAAATTCGCGAATTACGGAGTTGTTCGGGATACCGTCATTGTTGAGGGCGGGAACGAACCGTAATATGTTCAGCAACCTTAAAGCCTCGCTGAAGACCGAAGAATTTTCGTCAACAGTATGCAATAACGGCTCAACGTAAGGTTTGAGGACTCCGAGTTCATACGGCAATGATGAGTTGAATATAGCGTTAGCCCTGCTCCTGTAAGGGAAAATATATTTCTTTGCACCCCGTATTACTTTCGGGTAAACTTCAAGTGTTACCTGTGCTGATTTTCCGCGTGTCCTGTAATCGCGTATTATCCGGCGTAACAATCGGTTATCACTTGTGCTTGTTCTGTTGTGGGGGTCAATGCAAATTCCCGTTAAAGGCGAGACGAATATACCGTATCTTCCTGTTTCTGGAATCATGGCTAAAATCTGGTCATTGAGTCCGTGTATCCCTTCCATTATAAGAACATCGGAAGGCTTGAGCTTGATAATTTTTCCTGGTTCTTTCTTTCCTGTTATGAAATTGTAGACAGGGGTTGTAACTTCCTCGCCTGAAAGTATGTGTGTCAAATTATCCTCAAGCAATTCGAGGTCTAAAGCGTCGAGTCGTTCGTAATCGTATTCTCCAGTTTCATCTCTTGGGGAATCTTCGCGCTCTTTGAAGTAGTTATCGAGCGGTAATGTTACGGGAGTTTTTCCGCAGACCATTAACTGAACTTTGAGGCGTTCTGAAAATGTAGTCTTCCCTGAACCCGAAGGCCCTGCAATCGTTACGACTTTAACGGGTCTTGAGGCTACGTCTTCGGCGATGTTTCCGAGTGTCTGGGAATGGAACGCTTCAGCAATGAGGATTAATTCCTGTATACGTCCTTCTGTAACGCGGTGATGAAGTTTGTTGAGGTAATTCAGGTCGAGGACTTGAAGCCAGTGTGCATAGTCGAAGAAAACTTTACCCATTGA
Source organism: Synergistaceae bacterium (assembly GCA_017448375.1). Classification (GTDB taxonomy): domain Bacteria; phylum Synergistota; class Synergistia; order Synergistales; family Aminobacteriaceae; genus JAFUXM01. Next base: position 2,197 of record JAFSLR010000291.1, read on the forward strand.
CGGCTCTAATTTGAGTTCGGGCATTTTGTCGGGGGCATCGGGTCGGGGAAAACGCAATAACATTCCCTGCTCATAGAGTACAACGTCAAACATTCTGAGCGCACCTGTTGACGAGGCTAACGGGCCTCCGCAGAAGTAACCGTATCTTTCACCGCAGCGATAGACTTCTACGGGGTCGAGGTTAGCGCGGACGAAAAGTTCTGCGATTTCTGGTTCTCCCTGACGCTGGAAGACTCTGCGAGCTTTGTCGATAGTGAGAATCTCGCGGGTTATGGCGGAGTCGCGGCGGATTATGTCGTTCATTTCGGCTTTGATTCGGTCAACATCGGATTGTGTTACGGGGCCGTCTTCAAACTCCCAGTAATGAGAGTCTGCGATTGAATGACGGAGTATAGCTTTACGGCCTAAGACTCTAGCGCAGGCTATGATTAACACGAAACCTAAAGTGCGTTTGTAGATACGCTGTCCAGTGGGTGAAGTTGATGTGATGAACTCTACTGTAGCGTCCTCATCTACTACCCAATCGAGCGGGCGTGTGTAATTGTTGACGAACCATGCTATGACTCTGCGCTGGGGCATGTCATGCTTAGTGATCATTTCTTCCATTACATCATGGCCGGTTACGGGGGATTCTCCTGCTATGTAACTGGCTATGTATGTGTCTCGTTTTGCTGCTGCTGTTAATACGCAAACTGTGAATGCCATTGATTTGCACCTTTCGTAAAATTTTCTGATATTATAAACTTATCCATTAATCTTGAAAAATAATCGCAGAGTAACTAGGGTTGTGAGGACAAAAAGAGAAATAGAGTCAAAGGTAATTTAAGCTGAAGAAAAAATACATTAGACTTTATGATTTACGTTGACAAGGACGACAGCGGAAACGGAAGCCTCAAACGCATTCGGAAAGACAGCTTTTACTGGTGCAAAGTGGTAATTGAAGCGGGCTGTGCGAGTCTTGATGAGTGATGATAATATTATGGCAATAAATTAAGGAGGCTGGTTTGTCGTGCCTAAGTCGTGCCTAAATGGCTTAAAGATGCAAGATCAGAAATAATAGGCGGATTAGTGGTTGCGTTAATTGTGGGGGTGTTCAGTATGCTGCCTTTTGGAGGGGCAAATCATGAGGCTGAACACTCACAGGAAGACTCACGGAGCGTGATTGAGCTGCGGAATCAGATTGAGCAGTTGAGGGCGGAAATTCACCGCAGGGACGAGGATTTGAGGCAGTCTGATACAAAACAGCAGGAAGACTCACAGCGCGTAACGGAATTGCAGAGGCAGGTTGAGGCGTTAAAGCAGGAATTACAGCGCAAGGACGAGGCTTTGAGGCAGGCTGAGGAAAAACAGCGGGAGGCTTCACGGAGCATAACGGATTTGCGGAGTCAGGTTAATACACTGCAACAGGAATTACGGCGCAAGGACGAGGCTTCAAGGCAGGCTGAAGCAAAACAACAAGAGGTTTCACGGAACGTAACAGGAGTACAGCCAGTGAAAAGAGTCATCAGGCGAGTCAGGTAATGCCGCAAAAGTTGAAGAGGCCATAAATGACGGCGCAAACGTAAACGCTAAGAAAAATGACGGCGAGACGGCTTTAATGTTAGCGGCATGGAGAGGCCACACCCAAATAGCAGAATTACTCTTCAAATACGGCGCGGAAGTAAACGCTAAAACCACTGGCGGCAATACAGCTTTAATATTGGCGGGCAAGAATACCGAGACAGCATATATCTTACGCTCACACGGCGCAAAAGAGTAACACAATGAGGTGTATACATGGAAAA
>JAFSLR010000036.1 GCA_017448375.1 Synergistaceae bacterium
GTAGAGTCTCGGTTCGCTTACGGTGTAAAGGTACGTAACATCGTGAGCCGGAATAATCTCTGTCTTCTCTTCGGGGATTCTTATCGTCTCAATGAGTCGCCCGTGCCTGTCGCGCTTTTCGATTTCGCGGTACTCGGTGTAAGTCCTGACGGTTTCCGGAACATGCTCGGTAACAAATTCCTGCCTCAAGTCCTCAGTGATGAAAGCCGTATAGCCCATTTCACTTGCGCGCCTGAAAAACTCGGGGTCATTGACTGAGACATTATTCCCGTGAATGAACTTCATATCCTCAATGACAGAGTCGAGACTCTTGACGAGGATTCTGCTTCTCTTTCCGAAAGCCGATTTTATTCCTTCATTCGTCCAGTCGAGGAAATCTTTTCGGAGCTGTTTCTGAGGCATAAGCTGATTACCTGCCCTTAGCGTGAGATTCGGAGTCATAACAAAAATTTTCTTCAATCCTCCGAAATCAACATCGGGGTCCTGCCATACCTGAATATCGCTTGCCATTGCCGGAACACATACGGCCATGAAAAGAATTAATGCCATGAATTTTTTTGCTGACATAATTTTTGCCTCCTGAGTTTTTGCTGTTATTATACAATCGTGAAATTTAATGAATGCGGAAAAATAAGTATATTTGAATTGTGAACTGCAACAATATGTTATAAAATTGACCATGTCATTTCAGAGGAGGCGCAAAAATTTCATGAGTGATTGTATTTTCTGCAAGATAGCTGGCGGCGAAATCCCGTCAAGTTTCGTCTACGAAGATGATAACGTGGCGGCCTTCAACGATGTGAACCCGCAGGCACCCGTTCATATACTTGTAATACCTAAGAAGCATATAGCCTCCTCCGCAGCTGTCGATGATTCTTCAGTGTGGAGCAGCTTAATGAGCAGTGCCGTAAAAATTGCCCGTAAGTTAGGACTTGAAGAGAACGGCTACCGTATGGTCATCAATACAGGCGAACAGGGCGGGCAGTCAGTACCTCACCTTCACCTGCACCTGCTGGCAGGACGTAATCTCGGCTGGCCTCCGGGCTAACTGAGTTCCCATGCTGTAAGAGAACCCGAAGGGAGGGAATGTGAATCATGACTACTGTTGTACGTAAGGAAGGCGAGCAGCTCGAAGATACCTTAAAGCGATTCAGGCGCGAAGTTGCCAAAGTAGGAACGCTGAGAGAAGCACGCAAACGCGAACATTACGAGAAGCCCAGCGATGCGAAGAAGATTAAACGCGCAGAGGCAGCCCGTAAGAGGAAATCAATGCGCCGCAGGAATCCAGGTTAGGAATTTGAACATTTGCGGGGGCTGAAATATGCTCCCGTTTTTTGTGTCAGGAGGAATTATTGTCATGTTGGTACAGGATATAACGCACGATTTGACTCAGGCCATGAAAGCCCGTGAAGAGCCTAAACTTTCAACCCTAAGAATGCTCAAGGCCGAATTGCAGAAATTACAGGCTGACAAGGGAAAGGGAGTCGAGATTACGGACGATGACGTTCACGGTGTAATACGAAGACTCATAAAGCAGCGAAAAGATGCCGCCGAGCAGTACAAAGCCGGAGGAGCGAATGACCGCGCAGAGAGTGAGCTTTCAGAGATTGCGATACTTGAACCGTATCTCCCAAAGCAGCTCGGAGATGATGAGATTGACGCGCTAATTTCGGAGGCCGCGAAGGAGATTAACGCTTCGTCCCCGAAAGATATGGGAAAACTGATGAAGGCCGTAATGTCGAAAGCAAAAGGTCAGGCTGACGGTTCAAGGGTTAAAGAAAGGGTAAACGCATTCCTGAACAAGTAGGCTAATGGTGAAAGGAAGGTTTCAAGCCGGGGGATTTGCGATTTCTCCCGGCTGTTGCATTCTCTGAAAGGTAATCCGAAAAGATATTGTTTTACATTCGCAATATGTGTCTGAATTGATTTGAGCCGGAATTTTACGCCGCGTTTTTGAGTTTGTCAAATTTCCGTGTAAAAATTTACATAATTTACCCCTCAAAAAAATTCTGTAAATGTGCTAAACATAAAGCCTCACACAAAATTTTAAGGGAGGAATTTTTTTGTACACCTTTACGCTGAACAACGGACTCAAAATTCCTGCAATAGGTTTCGGAACATATAAGGCCGGACTTGACTCGATCATCAAAGCTCTTGAAGAAGGCTACAGATATTTCGACACGGCATCATATTACGGGAATGAAGGAGATATTTCGCTGGCATTAATACGAACGGGCATTAAGCGTGAGGAAGTATTCATTGCGTCCAAAATATGGAAATCTGATATGGGATATGAAAACACGCTGAAGGCATTTTCACAGACGCTTGAAAATTTGGGGAGTGAATATGCTGATGTGATTATGATTCACTGGCCGCGCCCAAATCTCAATGATGAGGAATGGAAAGCATTAGACCTCGAAACTTGGAGGGCAATGGAATATTTGTACTCTCAGGGGAAAATAAAAGCGTTAGGGCTGAGCAATTTTCTTCCCTACCACGCAGAGAATATATTTTCCCGCTGTGAGGTAATGCCGTCGGTCGCACAATTTGAGTTTCACCCGGGACATACACAGGCGTTTGCGCTGGAGTATTACCGCCGGAAAGGGATTCAGGTTCAGGCTTGGAGTCCTATGGGCAGGGGGAGAGTCCTCGATGATGTTCTGATTCGGGAGCTTTCCGGGAAATATCACGTTACGCCCGCACAGGTATGTATACGTTTCTGCATTCAGGAAGGCGTTATGCCCCTGCCGAAAGCATCGAGTCCCGAACGTATGCGCGAGAATTTAGCGTGTATGGATTTCGTGATTGATGATGAGGATATGTCCCGAATCGAGAATATGCCTCCGTTAGGCTGGAGCGGTGAACACCCCGACCGTGAACGCGTGAAAATCTAGGGTATAATTCATATATCCAGAAAAAATTTTGCATGAGGGAGGATTACTATCATGAGTGAAGAATATGTGCGTAAAGATGTTCATGACGCTGAAATGCGCAGGATTGACGAACGAATTGACGCTATAGTCTCAAGAATAGAAGCGTCATTGAATGTGATTAGCAGGGACGTTAAAAAAATTGATGACGTTGTGAATGATTTGTGCAGGGAAATATCAGCACTTGAAGCAAAAGTCAGCGGGATAAGCAACAATCTTATGTTAATTATGGCGGGCTTCGTGTTGGCATTCTCTGCTATAGCCTTCTCGATCTCGCTTCGTTTTTTGAGGTGATACGGCCATGAACGAAAAATTACTCCTTCTCCCGATAATAATTCCGGCAATATCCGCCCTCCTCATAACAACCCTTAACTTCAAGAGCCGGACTCAACGCAACATCTTCATAGAGTCGTGCGTAATCCTCAACACGCTTGCAATACTCCTTCTTGTGATTTATCCTCCCTCGAACGCATTGACCCTCTTCAGGTTCTCCGAACGCGCAGGATTTTCATTGAGGCTTGACGGACTCGGAATGGTATTCGCCGTATTGATTGCTGTATTGTGGCCATTGACGACTCTATATGCCTTCGAGTACATGAGCCATGAACACCGCGAGACTACATTCTTCGGATGGTTTGTGCTTACGTACGGAGTCGTTTCGGGTATTGCGCTTTCATCTGACCTTCTTACGCTGTATCTGTTCTATGAGATTATGACCTTGACGACTCTTCCCCTTGTGATGCACGAAATGGACGGCCGAGCGAGATATGCAGGCCGAAAGTATTTGACGTACTCTGTTGCGGGTGCAGCGTGTGCGTTCATTGCGCTTACGTATGCTATGTCGCAGGGAGGCGGTGAGTCATTCACTTTAGGGGGGACATTCGGAATTTGGCCGAACAAGCCCGACAATATGCTTCTTGTTGCGTGGTTCTTGGGGTTTATAGGGTTCGGCGTTAAAGCTGCGGTGTTTCCGTTTCACGGGTGGCTGCCCTCAGCGTCAGTAGCTCCGACTCCTGTTACGGCATTGCTGCACGCGGTTGCGGTCGTGAAAGCCGGAGTATTCGCGGTGATTCGCTTGACGTGGTATGTCTATGAGCCTGAGACTCTCGCGGGAACTTGGGCGCAGTACGCGGCGTTTGCTATGGTATGTATCACGATAATTTACGGCTCATCAATGGCACTCGCAACTCAGCACCTTAAACGGAGATTCGCATATTCAACAATAAGCCAGCTCTCATATATTTTGCTTGGAGTTCTTTTGCTGACACCTGAAGGACTCACGGGGGCATTGACTCACATGGGCGGACATGCTGTGATGAAGATAAATCTGTTCTTCTGCGCGGGGGCTGTTTTGTGCCAGACGGAACGCGAATATCTTTTTGACATGCGCGGACTCGGACTCGGAATGCCGAAAACGTTTATTGCCCTGTTGATTTCGGGGTTAGCGTTATGCGGTCTTCCACCGTCAGCGGGCTTCATGGGGAAATGGCAGCTAGGTACGGCATCGGCGGCGGTCTCAATGGGTCATGCTGGTATCGCAATGCTTATGATCTCGGCGGTGTTGACGGTTCTTTACGTGTTCTCGATATTCAGCATATTCATTATGCCGGGACAGAAATTCGATTTCAAGACAGCGAACAAGGGCGTGAAAGATCCGGGCTATGAGATGTTATTGCCGCTTGGGATTCTTGCTGTAGGGTCATTCCTTTACGGTATGTACTCCGAACCGCTGATAAACTTTTTCACGAAGATTGCTCAAGGAGTGATATAATTTCGGCATTGTGCCTGTACAACGCAGGTTTGCGCCTGTAGCTCAGCGGATAGAGCGTTGGCCTCCGGAGCCAAAGGTCAGGAGTCCGAATCTCCTCAGGCGCGTAAGTTTCAACCTTATAGTATTTTTTTTCTGAGAACTTTTTTTACGCAGCCTCGTCAATTCACGGCGGGGCTCTTCTTTTGTCCACTGTGTTACAATACACCTCATATCCCAATCACAAACAGGAGGAATTTCTATCATGATTGACGGAAGCAGATACATACCTTACAGCGAACGTTCAGGAAATGAGTCCATCGTATACTTCACACGCGACCTATCAGCAGAAGGACTCAGAAAACTTTACGCACGTATCAATCAGCACATCACCGGGAAAATCGCAGTCAAGTTACACAC
>JAFSLR010000292.1 GCA_017448375.1 Synergistaceae bacterium
GGGTAACACTTGCCTCTCGCCGCAGCGTAGCACTTAGAGATGAAAATCTCCGGACTGAGTGAACTATGACGGGGTCTACGAGAAAAGGTGTAAAGATAATGAAACAAAGTAATGTTGTGTCCCTTTTAGGGGCTATACAGTAGGGGCGATGTGTACACGCCTGCAAGAATAAGGATGCCTTTAACGGGTGGAGACTTAAATTCAAACTTCTTGCGAAGCCTGCGACTTTAGTCGTAGGAGGTTCACCTCGCTGATGTCCTGAGATTTTCCGTGACGGGGATTCGCGAATCTCTGCAAATATTCCTCCTCGTAACGGTCAATGATTAGCGTGAAAATTTCCCGTGTGTATGAGTATATAGTGAGTCCGTTTTCGGATTTTGACGAATGCCTTATAGCGAGAAGTTTTGACCGCCAGCCCTCAGAACGTTCAATCTTTGCGAGAGTCCGTGTTATGGAAGACCTTTCACGCCCAAGAACTATAGCAATGTCCGCAGCAGTCCACAATTCTGAATCATCGTCATCATTCCATATTAAGTGATTGAATTTCGGAGCTCGCTTTGAGTATTTCTCGCGCAAAAATTCCTGACGTTCCAGAGCGTTCCCGCCGGATTGCCTGTAATCTGCTGTATAGTCGTCAAGAAGCCCGCTGAGAATTTCGCGGTTGCGGTGGAACTCTGAAAATTTTTCGCGGAGTCTGTGCATTGTGTCTTCTGTGAGCGTGAACGAAGGCGTGATAATTTCCCCCTGTTGCGGAAAATGTACGGTGTCTGCTAAGGTATCTGCTTGTTGTAGCGCGTGTTGGAATATTTTCTCAGAAGTTCAGTCTCAACCCTGCTGTAATCTTCGGTCTCATGAATGTATATCCAGAATTGATCAGGGTAAATGTCTACCACCGCGCTGTTCATTTTGCAGTTAGTAGTCTGTCCGCCTTTTCTGCAATTATAAGGGGATATATGTCCGTAACCTGTGTGGCTGAAACGTTCACGGAAATTATTTGTTTTGCCTATATATTCCACAACGCCGCAGCGCACCCAGAGATACACACCAGATGAGCTTGGGAGTCCAGGAAGTGAGAACGTGCAGTATCTTTTGTTTCCGTATTCATTGCGCGGGCCTCCCACTTCATAATCCGCGTAGCTGTATTCTTCATCAGGATCAATCGCTCCTGCAAATCTGAAGTTATATCCGCCGAAATTTACAGAGCTGCCAGATCCTATAGAGTAATTCGAGCCTCCAGAACCTCCGCGTGAGGACGAAGAGCCCGAACCCTTTTCCGAATCTGAATCTCCCGTAAGCCAGTTGTATATCCCATACGCAGCTCCTGCCAATGCAATCCACTCTATCATTACTTCACATTCTCCCTTTGATTTATTTTACGTTGATAATAACAGCGGACATTAATTCTATCCAGTGCATTAGATTTTCTTCTTGACAAAAACGAGGATATATTATAATTTTGTACCATCAAACAAAAATATTTACGGCGGAAATATCATGACAGAGAAAAACGCAAATGTAATCATGGATTTTATGAATTATATCAAGAGTGCTGACACTGAAAATTTCATCAGAGGAATGCTTTATTGTTTTTGCGCACCAACTATCAAAGGCATAAAAGCGGCCTCACTGATAAATTTCCGGCGGAAGAAAGGCGAGAATATCCGCTCATTATGGATTGAACACGCTGATGAATGGCTTTCACCTTTCGGGCTTGAGTGGCTTCTTCTCGGTGAAAATTCTGATGACAGCGCGTTAGTTCTGGTTTACAGGCGCGGACTCCTCGCGAAGGCTCTTGGGTGCGACAAGGCTTGCTGTATTCTCAGGGCGAAAGGCTATCCGCTTCATGATGTTGACGCTTGCCTTGAATGTCTGAGGGGTAAATTCTGTTCGGGCTTTCCTCATGAGATAGGATTGTTCCTCGATTACCCGCCCGATGATGTTAAAGGCTTCATTGAGGACAGGTGCGCGGAAAATCTTGCGTGCCCGGGATACTGGAAGGTTTACGGTAATCCAGACGAGGCAAGAAAGATATTCAGCGAGTACAAGAAAGCAGAGTGCGAAGCTGCCTTGCTGATAATGGCTGGGCATTCAGCAAAAATAAATTCTGGAGGTTAAACAAAATGGCAAAAGTTTTAATCGTCTACGTAACAACAACAGGAAACACCGAGAAAATGGCCGGAATCATTTCAGAAGCCGCAAAGGGCGCAGGTGCTGACGTAACGTGCAAGACTGTCGGCGAGTCATCAGTTGACGAACTTGCAGGGTATGACGTGATAGCGTTCGGATCGCCGGCAATGGGCGCGGAAGTCCTCGAAGAAGCAGAGATGGAGCCGTTCTTCACGGAAGCAGAAGGCAAGCTCTCAGGGAAGAAAGTTGCGCTCTTCGGGTCATACGACTGGGGCGACGGTGAATGGCTCAGAACGTGGGAAGACAGGTGCAAGGCCGCCGGGGCTGAGGTAATCGCGACGGTGAAGGCACACCTTGAACCCGATGATGACGCTACAGCTGAGTGCAAAGAGTTCGGCGCAAAGCTCGCATAGTTTCACGAAAAAATGAGACCCCCTGCTTTAACGGCGGGAGGTCTTTTTTCTTGGCTGAAATTCGGATTAATGCTTTACGGCGATTGCTGGGTGATAGATTGTGTTGGGGTTGAGCCAGATTGAGATGGAGATTTTTCGGTCTTCGGGGACGGCTGTAATCTCATTCCCTGTGCTGTCAAAGAACTCTGCAATCTCGTCATCATCTGACGGTAAATCAGAGTTTGCGATATACATCAATTCCGCGCCCGCTGGAACATCATCGCTCAGTGCAACATCAAAGTCGTACATTCCGGCCTCATCGCGTGAAACCGTACCGAGTTCGGCGACTATCACGTAGCCTTCGGGAACGCCGGACTTTTGACTCTCAGTTTGATTATCCGTCTGCGGATTTCCCGTCTGAGTCTGATTCTCCGTGTTGTCCGTAACGTTTGGTTCTACGGCGTTGTTGTCGCTAGGAGTCTCACTGTCCGAATCGTTTTCGGTGTTTTCGGGCGGAGTCTCTTTCTTTGACTTCGGCGTGTTAATCTTGAGGGTAAATGACTTCTTCACGGTCTTAACGGGGTTCGTTGCGTAAACGGTGAACTTGAAGGATTTTGTCGTCTCCGTAACTGTCCCTGAAATTACGCCGTCATTGAGGCTGAGTCCGGCGGGCAATCTGTCAACCGTGAACGTTATCGGGATGCTTCCTGTCGCCTTAAGCGTTGCGTTGTATGGCTGACCGTACGTTGCTGTTTTCGGCAAGGTAGCTTTGATGACTGGTGCTTTACCGTTCACCTTGAGAGTGATTCTCTTCGACTTGCTTCCAGCGTCATTCTTGGCCGTAATCGTGATCTTGTAGCCCGATTTCGCGTATGATGTCGGAGTCCCGGAGATTATTCCCGTCTTAGTGTCAAATTTGAGTCCAGTCGGCAATGTTCCCGAAATGCTCCACGTTATCGGCACAGTTCCCTTTGAGAGTTTCAGCCCTGAAGAGTACGGCACATTGAGAGTCGGCTTTTTGAGGCTCCCTGAGAGTGTCGGCGCAATGGCTTTCACCGTCAATGGGAGAGTCCTCGTTACGCTTCCCGCTGCATTTTCGGCTGTAACATTCACGCTGAATTGTCCGTACTCTGTCGGTTTCCCGGAAATTTTCCCCGTCTTTGTGTTAATCGTTAGGCCGCTGGGGAGTCCTTCTGCGCTCCACGTGATTGGCTTTGTGCCTTTTGCCTTGAGGGTTACGCTGTAAGTTTTCCCGATTGTCCCGGCTTTGAGACTCGCTGTCGTAATTTTTACCGGCTCAATTACGGTGAGTTTGAGCTTCTTGCTGACTTTGCCGTAAGCGTTCTTTGCGGTGAAAGTTATGTTGAAACTTCCTGCCTTTGTCGGAGTCCCTGAGATTAGGCCGGAAGTACTGAACGTGAGTCCTCTGGGGAAAGTTCCGGATTTCGTCCACGTTATTGGGGTCGTCCCGTAGGACTGGAGCTGTACGCTGTAGGCTGTACCCGTGATTGCGTCCGCTAGGTACTCTGTGAGGATTTCGGGCGGTGTATTGTCGGGCGGTGTATCGTCAGGGGTATTGTCCTTCTTGAGCCAGTCAACAAAAGCTGTGTTCGACATCAGCATTCCGCATATACCCTCATCATCTGATACGCACGATACGCACATAATATCAATCATTCCCGCGTCCAGGCTCGCAAAAAGTTCACCCGCGTTAAATTCCGCCGTGAAAACTCTCCTCGAACCCGCTGAAGCAGGAACCTTAAAGAACCTCCCGCTGTCCCCGCTTGCAATCATGCAGTACACATCATTCGACAAGTCCCGTGATGAAGCCAGCGTGATTTTCACAGTCCCTTCTGAGGTCTTGAACACTCCGGGCGTAACATTGAGGCTCAGAGACTCGGAGAGCTGGAACTTTTCGGTATCGCCGTCATCGCCGGAACTCTTGAGTATCGAGGGGATGAGTATATTCGTGAAGAACCGCTTGAAGAAATCTCCGCTGTAAATCGAGCTGATTATCTGCAATCCTCTGGCAACTTTATTGAGGGTTTCTTTTGTGCCTGTGTCGGTGATTATGCCGGACTTTACGACCGCTTCAATGAGCTGTGCTGTTGCGTCCAGTACGTTTGAACGAAGTCTGAAGACGCTTACGGGGGTATTGGTTGTGATGTCAACGAGGGATGATATGAGGGTGGGTTTGTTGCGGAGGATTCTTACGCCGGAGTCGCACCCGATATATATATCATCAGGGCAGTTGCTCACGTCAAGTTCTGCCAGATGGTTGCTTTCGCAGTACAGAATCGTTAGAGCCGTACAGCCACTCAAATTAAGCTCGGTTAGCTGGTTATTGGAACACCACAGATCATTTAAAGCAGTGTTTTTGCTCACGTCAAGCGCGGTCAGCTGGTTATAGTCGCAGGCCAGATATGTTAAAGCGGTATTCTTGCTCAAGTCAAGCGTGGTCAGCTGATTACCGTCGCAGTTCAGATTGTTTAAGGCAGCGTTGTTGCTCACGTCAAGCTCGGTCAACTGGTTATAGTGGCAGTACAGATGAGTTAAAGCGATATTTTTGCTCACATCAAGCGCAGTCAGCTGGTTATGGTCGCAGTGCAGGTACATTAAAGCGGTGTTATTGCTCACATCAAGCGCAGTCAGCCGGTTATTGTAGCAGCGCAATTCAGTTAAAGCCGTAAAGTACTCAATGCCCTTTAGGTCAGCTATTGTACTATAAGGAACCCAGATAGCACTAACATTTGCTGCTTCCTCCGCGCTGAGTATTCCGTCTCCGTTGGTGTCATAGTTCCCAAGCA
>JAFSLR010000293.1 GCA_017448375.1 Synergistaceae bacterium
AGCGTGAAACCGATAAATTCGCGCTGACCTCATTAACTCCGCAGGAACATGGCAACACGATAATTTTTGCGGAGGCTGATTTGACGTTCATTTGCCGCAAGTTGTACTGGGAGCAGTTCAACGAGTCTCACATGGCCGATGACGTAAGAGAATTTTACGCGGCGCACGGCCAGCCCCCTCACTATGAGTTCATCGGAGAAGTGAAAGAAGTGATAGACAGGCGATGAGGAAATTACACGTTGTATATTTCAGTCCGAGCGGTTCAACAGAAAAAGTTGTGAAAGCTGTTGCCTCAGAATTTCCCGGCCTCCCCGTTGAGACAATAAATTTATTGACATCAGCAAGTCGCAAGAAAAGTTATACATTCGGCCATGATGATATTGTCATATTCGGAATGATTACTGCGGGAAAACTTTTCACATTGTCTGATGAGATTTTCGCGTGCCTTCAGGGTAATGAGACTCCGTTTGTCGGCGTTGTAACTTTCGGCAACGGCTATTACGGAATCGCACTCAACGAAATGTTATCGCGGGCAAAAGCTCAGGGCTTCAGGGTTGCGGCGTTAGGCGCGTTCGTGTCTCGTCATTCAATGGACACTGCGATTGCTGAGGGACGGCCTGACTCTGAGGACATGAGGAAGATTCACGAGTTCGGGAAAAAGGCATATGCAAAGATTCTCGGCGGAGATTATGAGCTTCACAATTTGCCCGGGACAAACTGGTCATCTTGGGACATGGGCAACAAAGTCATAGCATACCGCGAGGAACACCCCGACGAGGCATACGCGCTCCCGGAGTCGTGCAAGGCAAAAGAGATTAGCGATGACTGCATAAAGTGCGGTACGTGTGTGCGTAACTGCCCTGTTGACGCGATAGACATTGAGGCGAAAACTTTCGACACGGGAAAATGTATAGGCTGCTGGGGCTGTATAAACCGCTGCCCGAAACACGCGATAAAGTCAACAAGCAAAGAAGTAAAAGATATAATGCGTTCATTCGGCGAGGCTTCGACAAAGAGACTTGAGCCGGAAATTTTCATCTAGGAGGTAACTACATTGTCGGACAAAGCAAAAATACTCGAAGGATTGCAGGTAATCGTAACGGACTTGGCACAGCAGGCGGACGGCCATGACTTACAGGCGAGAATATTCGCGTCTCAGGGCTTCACGAAACTTGCTGACAAGTACAAGGAACACGCAAGCGAGGAACGCGGATATGTCGAGAAATGCGCTGACAGGATTCTTGACTTGGGCGGAACTCTAAGGCTCGGCGACAAGAAGGACGCTCCACTTTTCGCGGACGCAATCGAATACATGAAGTATGACTTGCAGGTCTCAAAGGACGGACTCGCGTGGCTTGCGGGATTAGTTGAGGAGGCAAGGAGCGATTACGCAACGTTTGACATTCTCAAAGAGTACTACGAGGACGAAGAGACAGACATGTACGAGGCAGAACAGGAACTCGCGCTTGCTGAATGCATCGGTAAAACAAACTGGTACGCAAAGCAGGTATAGGAATAATTGCCATCAAAAAACGGGGACTCGGTTTCGTCCGACAATCCCCGCTTTTATTTTGCGTTTTTGATTATGTTCGATTATGCTTCTTCGGCTTCGTCCGGGTCAACGTCAACAATAACCTTCATTGTCGTCTCCCTGTTGTTGTCGATGTACTCGTAGGCTTTCGGCCAGTCCTTGAACGCAAAGTGCGCAGTGCGTAACGGCTTGAGCTGTACTTTCCCTTCCTGAACGAAACGAATCCCGTCAACAAAATCTTCATGACGGTACATCATTGACGTGTTGAGGTCTAACTCTGAGTCGTTGAGCTTTGCGAGGTCAATATTTGCCTTCTTCCCGAAAACCGCTACAAGTATTATCGTGCTTCCCTTGCGGGCGTTCTGGATTGCCTGATCCATCGTGATGTCGCTTCCGGCGCACTCGTACGCAACGTCGTATTTGTCTGGCCCGAATGTGTCGAGCACTGCCTGCTTGTAGTCGTGATTCTTTGTGTTGACTACCACGTCAGCTCCGAGCTTCTTTGCGAGTTCGAGTCTTCCGTCTGAGATGTCGGTCGCCATGACCTTAGCCGCTCCGAGTGCCTTCAACGACTGAATGAGAAGTATACCGATAGGCCCGCACCCAAGCACTACAGCAGTGCAGCCCTTAACGCCGGGGAATCTTTTCGCGGCGTGAATCGTAACCGCAAGAGGCTCCATCATTGCGCCGTCGCAGTAGCTCAGCTCATCGGGAAGCGCGGTAACCTTGCTCTCATCAATCGCAAAATATTCGCTGCCTGTTCCTGTTGTCTGAAACCCGAAAACTTTAAGGCTCTCGCAGAGATTGTACTTTCCATGCAAACACGGGTAGCACCTTCCGCAGACGACTTGAGGCTCAAGCACTACCCTGTCGCCGGGCTTGAATTTCTTTGCGTACTCTCCGCACTTCACAACCTGTGCGCTGACTTCATGACCCTGCGTTATAGGGTATGACGTGTAGGGGTGAGTGCCGTGATAAACGTGAATGTCTGACCCGCAGATTCCGATCTTCTTGATTTTGACGAGTACCTGATCCGGGCCGGGCTCGGGGATTTCAACGTCCCTGTAGATTATGTGCTTAGGCTCCTGCATTACTTCCTGTACCATTGTTGCCATTGTGTGTTACTCCTCCTTGCTTAATCGTTCGTATTCTTCACTGCAAATGTCATCGTAATTCATCAGCTCATCGCGGAAAGCCTCAATCCATAAGCGCATGGCCGATTCTTTTCCGCTTGACTTTGCTATTCCGCCTGACATCTGCCAAATATCAGCGCAAGCCTTGATGATTTTCTCCTCATCGCTTGCCTTCCTGAATCCCATAAAACTGCTCGCATAATCTCCGCTCTTGCATGTCGACAAGTAACGCCGTGCCGTGTTTCTGTATTCGTGGTAGAGGTACGCTGTATGCTCATCGTCATTCATTCTCAGCTCGGTGATAATTGTTGCGACTTCCCTGTCTCTGAATCGCCTGAAGAATTTTCCGCGCCCGTACAAAAGCTGTAGGCATATGCAACGCCATAACCACCAGTCAATATTCTTGCGTCCTTTGTTTTCGTGGTCGGAGTAGCGGTCATTATAGAGTTCGCGCAAAAAATCAACAGCCCTCGATTCAGGAAGCGAGTCGAGAATCGCGAGGCGTTTTTTCGGGTCAATTTCCCTGTAATATTCGGTTAATTCTCCGTCAATCTCGTACATTTATGATGCCTGACTTTTTTTCGAGAAGCAGTCAATGCCGACAGCAGTCGCTAGAACCAAGCCCTGAACTACCATCTGTACATACTCGCTGACGTTCATCATAATCATTCCGCTCTTCAGCGAGCCTATGATGAGAACACCTGCTATAACTCCCGACATTCGCCCGATTCCTCCGGCGACTGAGACACCGCCCAGAACGACGCAAGTGATTACCTCGAACTCAAAGCCGATTGCCGCCGTGCTCTGCGCTGAACCTGAACGAGAAAGCAAAACGATTC
>JAFSLR010000294.1 GCA_017448375.1 Synergistaceae bacterium
AAGCTCTGAGGCGTGATGAAATTCGCCCAAGTCTGACTCGTCTTTGAGGTCGCCTCTTAACGCGAGAATGTTGCGGACGTTGTTGGCTTTAAGGCGGTCGAGAATCGCTTTGAGTTCGGAGCGTGTTGTTCCTACGCATGTTAAGTGAGCGACTCCGCATGTGTGATAGCGGTTCTGGATTCCTGATGCAATTTCGACGGTATTGTCGCGGCTTGAGCCTCCTGCACCGTAAGTTACGCTGATTAAGTCAGGGTTGAAGCTCACTAGGCTGTCTATTACGCCGTAAGTGCCTTCAGTACTTTTGTTTCCTTTGGGCGGGAAAATCTCGAACGTGTAGCTCGGCGCGGGCTTGTCAAAAAAATTCTGCATTATCTTGTCTCCTTTGTTTGTGATAAGAGCCAGTTCCTTATCGCCTCAATCTTATACGCATAATCGAATGATGTCATATGCTCGGAAAAATTCCCGTCAATATCAGGCGGCAATGTGCTTCCCTTTTTGAACATGACGAAATTAACCGGCTTGTCTTCCTGCATGTACAAATCAGGGCTTTTCGCGTCAACATCGCTTACTGTTGTGAAGCCGTCATTGATATTATTCTTGAACATGTCAATAACTTCATTCATTCCGGCTGATGCTTTAGGGTCTCCGGCTGAAGCGATGTAAACAAATTTCTGTGTCAGTAATCCTTTGAGCGCGTTAATGTCCCATTGCCCCGAAACGAACATGCAAGCCGTGAACATATCCGTGTATCTTGACGCGAGAACAAGCCATGTCATACAGCCCATAGACTGACCAGTAACATAAACACGCGATTCATCAGCGGGATAATTTTTGACCGCCCATTTCACGAATCTTGCTGTGAGTTCAACATATTGACTCTCGACATAGCCGTTATGATCGTCAAGAACAATCCCGGGATAAGCCGGGACAATCACAACACAGTCATGACTGCACCAAATGAGGCCGCCGACTCCCTGAGTGAGGGAATATTCGAGGTTTTTCCCCGCCGAGCTTCCGTCAGCAATGAAGAATACGACTGGAAATTTTTTGTCCGCCGAATATCCTTCAGGAACGTGAACCGAAAATGGCAATTTGAGTCCCGAGTCATCAATATATTCATGAGCCGTAAATTTCCGGGAATATTCAGCCGTTAGGGACTGTAATATTTTGTCGTCTGATTTGTCGGGACGGTAAATGCCGCCTCTGTTTTCGGCGTGAAAATTATCGTCCGCGCTTGAAGCGTAACAGGCTGACGCAAACATGAGCATAACGAGGGCGATAACTTTCCTCACGGTTTGAGACCTTCTGCCCTGTCTTCTTCCCACGTGATGAACGAGTGGTAATATTTCTGGTCATTGTCATCAAGTCCGCGAGTTATTTCCGTGATGTGAATGTGCGAGGCTTTAACCTTTTCGAGAACATAATCAACGGCCTTCATCGGGTCAGTATGAGCACCGCAAGTGAAAATATCCAGTGCCATATAATTGACTTCGGGCCATGTGTGAATCGAGAGATGCGACTCGCTTATCACAACTACACCGCTTACGCCGTTTGGGGGAAATTTGTTGAACGACACCGACCAGACTTGAGCATGTGCGCGGTTAGCGGCCTCAACGAGAATATCCTGGAGCTTTGCAACGTTGGTGATTGTTTCATCACAGCCGGAAACTTCAACGATATAGTGAACACCTTTAGGGGACAATTTAGAATCTCAGCCTCCCGTAAAAATGATATGTGATATATATATTGTAAGAGATTTTATCACAGTCGCAAAAAAAAACAGGCCCCACGTTTTCCGCAAGACCTGCAATTAATTTCACAACTCTATCTTGAGCCTAAATGTTTTCGGAAAAATTCTTCAAGCTCCCTGTAGAAGTCGAATCTGTTCTCTTCGTTGTGGAAGCCGTGCCCTTCATTGTCCTTGACCATGTAGACAACATCTTTTCCCGTTCTCTTCACTGCGTCAACAATCTGCTCCGACTCGGCCTTGTTGACTCTCGGATCGTTCGCGCCCTGAGCGATAAACAGCGGGATTCGTATGTTCTCAGCGTGGAATACGGGTGATACTTCCGTCAGCAATTCTTTATCCTTCACGGGGTCGCCTATCATTTCATACTCCATGTCGATGAACGGTTTCCAGTACGGCGGAATACTCTCAAGCATCGTGAAGAGATTCGACGGCCCGACATAGCTCACAGCGCAGGCGTAAAGATACGGCGTGAACGTTGCCCCGGCAAGCGCACTGTAACCCCCGTAGCTGCCTCCGTAAATCGCAAGCCTCGAACGGTCAGCAATTCCTTCATTCACTGCCCACTGAACGCCGTCCGTTATGTCATTCTGCATTTTGCGCCCCCATTCTTTGAAGCCCGAGAGCCAGAATGCTTTTCCGTAGCCAGTCGAACCCCGGAAATTTACCTGCAAGACAGCGATTCCCCTGTTCGCGAGGAACTGAACTTCAGAGTCGAATCCCCATCCGTCGCGCGCGCTGGGGCCTCCGTGTGGAATCACGACAAGCGGGAGATTCTTTGCCTCGACTCCAACAGGAAGCGTTATATATCCGTGAAGCGTGAGTCCGTCCCTTGCCTTGAAAGTTATTGCCTTCATGGGCGACATCTGATCGGCCTTAAGCCAGGGGGACAAGTCAGCAAGTTTCGACATCGACTCGTCCTGCTTGTCGAAAAGATAACACGCTCCCCTTGTCCTGTCGCTGTATGTC
>JAFSLR010000295.1 GCA_017448375.1 Synergistaceae bacterium
AAGCAGGGGAAAAAGCGTTCTTCCACTGTTCGTTGAAGCCCTCCAGAAAATCGACCCAAAGTACACCCTGAATAATGACGGAGGCTGGCAGCAGCCAAAGGAAAACAAAATCTTTGACCAGCTCACCGAAGACATCAACGGAAAGAATCACGTAATGTCTATGACGCTCATTCAGGACGGAAACCAGATTCACAGCAAGATGATTACTACGGGGCTTCTGCTTAACTTTGTTCCAAAAGACTGGACAGAAGCCAAAGGACTCGCGAGGGAAGGCAACGAAAATCCCTTAGCTTTGCAGACTCTCAACAAGGTATTCATGTTCAACAACTTGGGCAAAAAGACCTTCAAGAACATGTGGGATTTCGTCCGCGACGGTGAAGCACCTCTCTTTATGGACGTGAACTCTGAGCTTGTCGGCAAAAATTTCCTCTACATGATGACGAACGACAAGTACTCAACAATCGCAAAGGAATCCTACGAGGCTTGGGACGGCAAAAACGCGGAATATGACGCTCTCATTGAGGACATGAAGCACGACGCTGAAGACCTTGGGCTTTCGGGGGCTAACGTGAATTACGGACTCGCATGGGTCTACTTATGGTGCGAAAAGTACAACGCCCAAACGGATGACGGGCCAATCTGCAACACTCTCGTAACAAAATCCGCTGTGGATCAGTGCGGGCTTCTGGTATACTCGAAACTCCGCAGCGTTGAGGAAACCCCAGAATCCTCCGTCAACAACATCACCGTTGCAGCCTATCAGGACGATTACGTAGGCATAGGCGGATATGCTTACAAGCACTATTTAATGCTGACGAAATCAAGCCCGCTCCCCTGGACATCATGCGCTTTGATTGCCTTCATGACAACAACAAAGGAAGGCTTTGCGGCTTGGGGAAAGGACATGGGCGGATATGCTCCCGACCCCGTATGTATGCAGGATCACAGCCATGACGGCGGGGACAAATTCCCGGCTAAGAACGATCGCGGCTATGACTGGTGGCTCAACAAGGGTAAACTTGTCGTTGAAGACCCTGCTTACTGCGCTTCAGTTTCGGCGAGAATGAGCGACTGGATTGACGGAATAGTAGCTCACAAGTAAGACTTTTCTGCGTTTAACGGCGGTACATTGAGGGGAACTCTTTGTATCGCTTTTTCATTATTCAGAGTAAGGGGGATTATTTTATGACTGGAAATAAAATTGGAAGATTCCGGCGGACATGGAACAGATTCCGTACTTACATCGCGAAACCTCAGAATGCGATTCTTCTTGCACTCGGTATTATCCTGACAGTTACGACTGTATTCCCTATGTATACGATTGTAAGGGACACAGTTAGGCTTCATCCCGGGAGCATTGACTCGCAGGCTAGTGCGGTTGACTCGCAGTCTGAAGTTCTCGGTACGACTCTGACAACCTACAACTGGGAGAATCTTTTCACGGCAAAAATCACAACACGTGTCGGGCGTGAACGGGTTACACGGAGCGTTGCATCAATATATTTGTGGACTCCTCTGTTGAACTCCGTACTGATTAGTATTTTCGCGTGTTTCGGGGCGATATTGTACGGCGGAGTTTTCGCTTATCTCGTTACACGTACCAATCTCAAGTTCAAAAAGTATCTGAGTGCAATTTTCATCTTCCCTTACATCATGCCTCAATGGACTCTCGCTGTAATGTGGCAGAATCTCTTCAACTCGAATGCCGTTACAGGCGGGAATGACGGACTCTTTGTTGCGCTCTTCAATGTCTTTATGCCTAAATGGTGGTGCGAAGGAATTTTCCCGGTGTCGGTAGTGCTTGCGATACACTATGCGCCGTTTGCGTACATTCTGATAGGTGGAATTTTCCGTAACATGGACGCGAACTTAGAGGAAGCAGCTGTAATCTTGAACACTCCGCGCTGGAAAACGTTTTTCCGAATCACATTGCCCCTCGTTAAACCCGCAATACTCAGCACGATACTTTTAGTATTCTCCAGTGCAATGGGATCTTATCCTATTCCGCATTACCTGAAACTTTCTACCTTGTCGACTCAATATGTCGGAATGAGCTCGAATCGTGCGGGTCAGGCGAGTATTCTAGCGGTGATAATGATGTTGTTCGGCTTCCTGATTCTTATCGTCAATCAGCGCATAACGTCAGGCCGTAAGAACTTCACGACAGTTACGGGGAAATCGGGACAAAGCAGCTTAATGAATCTCGGCTCGTTGAAGTACGTCATTTCGTGCCTGTTTGTGCTGCTGACTCTTTTCACTGGAATAATGCCGATAATACTTTTTGCGGTTGAAACATTCCTACCGAATCCGGGCGATTATTCGTTCATCACTTACGGGATTTCGGGACATCTCACGACAAAATGGTGGCTAACTGCCGAGAACGTTACGGAGAGCGGAATGTACGGTCAGAAAGGTATCTTGTACAACGCTGATATATGGCGGGCGTTCGGGGGAACATTCTTTGTTGCGATATGCTGTGCGATTCTTGCGGGTACAATCGGGACATTAATCGGCTACTGTGTCAGCAAAAACCGCCGAAGCAAATGGGCTTCCTACGTCAACAATATTGCGTTCCTTCCTTACTTGATGCCGTCATTAGCTGTAGGTGTAGCGTTCTTCATATTCGGGTCGGGCGCGGGAATATATAACACGTTTCTTCTTTTGATTCTTGCGGGAACTGTGAAGTATATTCCGTTTGCGAGCCGGAGCGCGTTAAACTCAATGATGCAGTTATCCGGCGAAATTGAAGAGGCAGCAATCATTCAGGACATCCCATGGTGGAAACGAATGACTCAAATCATCATCCCGATTCAGAAAACGTCAATCATAAGCGGATTCCTTCTTCCCTTCATGACGTGCTTACGTGAGCTTACATTGTTTATGCTTCTGTGCGGTCAGGGGAAAATCATCACAACAATGCTCGGTTATTTTGATGAAATGGGACTCTATGCGTTCTCAAGCGGAATCAACCTTATATTGATAATATTGATTCTGGTCTTCAATATGATTGTGAACAAGCTGACAGGAGCGAGCATTGACTCAGGGATCGGCGGACGCTCTTAATCACGACAGAAAGGACAGGTAAAAATGGCAAGAATTGAATTGACTCACATCACAAAAAGATGGGGCGGTTTCTACGCGGTAGATGATTTAAGCCTTCTGATTGATGACAACGCTTTTGTTACATTGCTGGGGCCTTCAGGGTGCGGGAAGACAACAACTCTCAGAATGATTGCGGGACTCGAAACGCCGACAGAAGGAAAGATTGTGATTGACGGTGTAACGGTTTTCGACAGCGACGCGGGAATCAATATTCCGCCCAACAAACGAAGAGTCGGATTCCTCTTCCAGAATTATGCGCTCTGGCCTAACATGACGGTGTACCAGAATATAGCGTTCGGCCTCAGCAACATAAAAGAGTCGGGATTATCCGTGAACGATAACGGCGAATTAATCCGCAACACTTCAGCCGGAGGAGAAGAACGGAAATTAACGAAGGAAGAAATCGACAAGATAGTAGCAAGAGTAAGCGCAATCGTGAAGATTCAGCCGTTTATGGACAGATACCCGGGCGAACTTTCCGGAGGACAGCAGCAGAGAGTCGCAATCGCAAGAACTCTCGCTCCCGGACCGAAAGTGCTATTCATGGACGAGCCACTGTCGAACCTTGACGCAAAGTTACGGCTTGAAATGCGTTCGGAGCTTCAGAGATTACACCTTTCAACAGGAAGCACATTCGTTTACGTGACTCACGATCAGATGGAGGCCATGACACTTGCGACTCGAATCTGCCTCATCAACAACGGTGTACTTCAGCAGTATGATGAGCCATTGACGGTCTACAATCGTCCCAACAATACATTCATTGCTGACTTTGTCGGGAATCCCGCGATAAATTTCA
>JAFSLR010000296.1 GCA_017448375.1 Synergistaceae bacterium
CCGTGAAGAATCTCCCGAAGGAACATCGTTGCGTTAATGTGATTTCATCATTGCTTTCGGAAACAATCATAGGAATCTCTGTAGACAACCCATTTAGCGGAAAAATGAAGTTCAAGAGAAACAGCCTGCCCCGTTCCAGCCGGGAGGGTCATGGAATAGGGCTTGTGTCAGTCTTGAACACAGTGAAGCGTTATGACGGCACAATGAAAGTTACAGCGGAGAAGAATATGTTTTCCGTTGATATTGTCCTTCACTGTAACTGAGAATCTGCGCGAACGTAAAAATTTCTGCGCGAACGTTGGCTCAAGTGTCTGTTAAGGTGCTTGAGCCTTTGTCATAATCTGTATTTAGAAATTAAGGAGGTGAACACAATATGAAAAAAATTATTCTGATAGTCGCAGTGATTGCCGCAAGTGTCTATGCGTATTGGCTTTTTGTGAATAGCACCTATGTATATTGGCTTTTCCCTAATGCTTGGAGGGAGTCTACAGGCATTATAACGGGAAGGAACACGATTTACATGAACGAGCCGTCAGGGGCAGGATTATTCACTGGTTATGGTCAGCTTACAATAGGTGAAGGCAAGCACATTCACGCGGAATACGCTCTTGACTCGGGCAGCTTTGACCTTGCGTTCCGCGTTTACGCTGAGGGGAACGATGAACTTGCTGTGAAGAGTCCGGTGTTCACGAATCTTCAAAAATCGGGAGAGATTTTCGGAAAAAGCGGCATTTCCGGGAAAGGGACTCTCGATTTTGATGTCGCGCCCGGCACATATGAAGTTCATTTCAGGCCTCATGATGTAGTCGGCTGGGCAATAGTTACAGAAAAAGCGAATTAGAATCTGCGCAAACGTAAAAGTTTCTGCGCGAACGTCGGCTCAAGTATCTGTGAAGGTGCTTGGGCCTTTGTCATAATTTGCACCAGAAATAATTTCAACAGGAGGATTGAATGTATGAAACGTTTGATTTCAGCATTGGCGGCAGTATTCTTGATTTCAGCTCCTGCGTTCGCACTCAGTGAAGAACACTATCTCGCTCTGAAGACATTTCCGGGATTTGCAGCAGCAGACGAGAAATTAACCAAAGCGTACAACGAAGCTGAGAAAGTCATGGACAAATCAGAGTTTGAGGCTCTCAGGAAATCTCAGAGCGATTGGATCGCAGAACAGCGTGATGTAAGTGCTGAGAAGTTCATTCAAGAGGACTGGTATCCAGTGGTTGACGCATATACCAGAGTTACGCTTGAGAGGGCGGAAAGCATACTCGCAAGGCTTCGGGAGATTCAGAACCTTGCTGTTGATGATGTTGAGAATGTCGATGAGATTGACGGCGAATACGCTATCAGTGAGAGTGAGTTGTACATGGATCTGTCTCTGATAAGCCGAGCTGAGCTGCTGTTTGAGGCGGCGTTCTCTGGCAGAGGCAGCGTAATGGTTCTGTACGGTCATTTCAAGCCGGGCGATAACACCATGACCTTCAACTGCGACAACGGTGATTACGGCGAGCAGGCTGTTCTGACATTCCAAGACAGCGACACGGTAAGCGTGAAAGTTAATGACGCTTTCAAGGATAATTCTTTCGACCCGGACGGGACATACAAGAGGAATAATCAATAATCGGAGGGGAAAAGTCATGAAACATTCAGGCATTAAGTATTTTGCGGCAGTTCTGTTTTTCGCGGTATTGTTATCGGGGATGGCATTTTCACCAGCGGCAGAAGCCCATGAAGTCGACGTGAAAATCACAAATATCTGGTTCGAGGGCAATACGATCAATTACGCGGTACGTTTCATCAACAACGGGGATCAAAAGGTAAGGGTTACGAAATTAACCATGAGGAACCTGTCAATCTGGGACGACAGGGACAAGAAATTTAGTGTGGAAAAGTCCGTCTTCAGCGACTTGGAGCTGGAAATCAGGCCGGATTATTATGTTGACGATACGTTTCATTCCAACGTTACTAATGTCCCCAGAAAATATTTCAGCAACTGGGGAAAACTCGGCTGGAAGAGCAGCATCAGCGTAACATTCGACCGTCTGGGTAATCAGCGGAAAACTTCTTATGACTTCTGGGCAATCTATGACAACGACAAGGGGCACATTCAGGTGTTCGCTAACGGTGATGAAATTAGAGCGGAATTCAGCATCAACAAAATGAATGTTGAAGGCAGCGGTGAGATTAACGGCAATGAGGCGGTCTTATTTCTCGACAATGGCGAGGAAGTTACGATGACTTTCGGAAACTTCAAGAACAGACTTGTCGAGACCATAACGGTAAAGGGCTACCGTCCTTTCAACGGTACGTACAACGCTTATCACGGCCACGCGTAGAGCAAGGAGGAAATTTTATGTCGAAGATGAAAATAGCAATCGTTTTATGCGTCATAGCAGTGCTTCTTGCTTTTTTAGGCGACTGTGGAATTAGCTGTAATGTCAGCTACAAAGATAATGGCGATTCAGTTTCCGTTCCCGAAAATCAGGAGGAGATTTCAGAAACGGACTCGCCGAG
>JAFSLR010000297.1 GCA_017448375.1 Synergistaceae bacterium
CGTGCGTTCGGTGAAATACGATTGCCGAGCGTAATTCCTCGTTTTCTTCCGCCGCTGTATCAAGGGCGAGCCGTAAATCTTCCTCCTGAATCACGCTGTCAACCTGCAACATGTAAACTGCACTGAAACTGTTTCTGTCGGGGTGAAGTATGTAGTCGAAAAGCATGTCGTCCTGTTCCGCCGTAATGGGAAGAACTTTCTGAACATGCTCGCCTCTTGATGCAAAATCGACAATGATCGCGTTATATTCTTCCTCTGACCACAATTTAGAGTAGTCAACTTCTGCTCTGTCAGCAATCTTTCTCAGCACATTGAGCTTCAGTATCTGCGCTGTAGTAATCTTGATTCCCTGCGGACGCAACATAGCCGCGAGTTTCATAGCCGTGATTGATGATCCGCCAAGCTCCGTGAATGTGTCCTCAGGTTCAGCCGATGTTATGCCGAGTACGTCCTCAGTAGCCCATACAACCCTCGCAAGCGTCTCACTGTCAAGGGCTGTGATTTCGCGCTTGTGCATTTGCGGCTGCGGAAGGTCTTTGCGAATGATTTTGCCGTTGAGATTTCGGGGCATTTCAGCGATTCTCATGAATATATCGGGAATCATGTAATCTGCAAGATATTTTGCGGCTTCCTCTTTCACTGCGCTGATTTCGTTCTGGTCAAGCTCCTTTTCCGATTCATAGTAGCACACAAGATAATCTGTTCTGCTAACATTCCGCAAACATACGACAATGTTTTTCACGTCACTGCGCCCGATTCCTGACACAGCTTTCGACACCTGAGACTCAACTTCGCCCGTTTCAATCCTGAAGCCCCGCAGCTTTATCATGTTGTCAGTTCTGCCTAGAATGCAGTAATTCCCGTCTTGCGTCAATGCTGCCCTATCGCCAGTCCTGTACCACGTGAGACCGTCAATGTCGACCCATTTCTCTGCTGTCTGCTCCGGGAGATTGAGATACTGCCTCGACATGTATTCATTCGCTATAAGGAGTTCGCCAGTCTCGCCGGGTTTTGACGGACTGAGATTTTCATCGGCTAACATAGCTTTTGTACCCGGTCCGGGCTTGCCGATTGTGATGGGATTTTCGTCGCCGTGAATTTTTGCTGACGTTACGACGCCGATTTCTGTTGAGCCGTAAATGTTTCTCAGGTATACGGAGTCTGAATGCGCCCTGAAGTTAGGCATTTTTTCGCCCGCCGCAAAAACATTAACGCCGGAAATGTCGTAATCCTCAGCGAGAATTGCCGCAAGACTTGACGCAACGAATATGTGAGAAATCTGTTTGTCCGTGAGAAATTTATACAGATTCTCAAGGTCATTCCTTGCGATTTCGGGTGCAAAGTATAGCGTTCCTCCGTTCAGAAGTCCCCCGAACATCAGTATTACAGTTGCTACGAAAGTGAAGCGCGAAATAAGTCCCACATGTGAGTCGGGTGTCATGCAGAAATCTTCTGTTACGTTCATCCAGTCGACAATGTGAATCAAAAATTCGTGCCTGTGAAGTACTCCTTTCGGGCGGCCAGTTGTACCGGAAGTGTAAAGAATCATTGCAGGGGATTTCGGTGTTATGTCTCTGCATGGCGTGAATGGTGAATTATCGTCTGAAATTTCATCGAGGAATATCACATTATCCCCCGGAAAATTAAGCGGCTTCTTCTCCCAAAGATTACGGCATGTGAGGATTGCTTTTGCGCCTAAATTTTTCAGGATATACTCGAGTCTTTCAGCGGGATAAGCGTTATCCATAGGGACATAGACTCCGCCGGACTTCCACGCGGACAAAGCCCCCGTAATTACGTCCTTCACATACGGGACATAAACTCCGACAGAATCACCCGCTGTTACGCCGAGACCCTGAAGCCTTTTTGCTGTTGCGCTACCTTTGCCGTCAAGCTCCCTGTAGGAGAGACTGCCGAATGAGTCTTCAGCAGCCTTCCTTGTGGGATTGCCCGCGGCGTATTCTGATATTATTTCGTGAATTGGTTTCATGTTTTTCCTTTACTCGTCAAAGAATGAAAGCCCTTCAAGTTTTCTGATGAACTGCCCTATGTATTCCGAGCCTGTTTCCGGCCATGAGAAGCCAAGACGGTAGAGAATCTGTGATGTTAAGCCCGTATTGAGCGACTCATATCCGAGTCCCTGAACACCGCTGTTGTTGGTGTATGCGACTAACGGAGCAACCGCGCTGTTCTTCCTGCTGTCGGACAATGCCGCGTCGAGAGCCTGTTTCAGTTCGTCATCTTCAGCAGTCCGAATCTCACAGCCAATTCCGCAAATCTCCGTGAAAACGTCCTGCATCAACGCCCTGTGTGGGTTAATGGGCATGAAGCATACGCATTCTTTCGGAGTCCCTGCGAGGGCAATAACGGCTTTTGCGAGGCAGTCAATCGGCGAGAACTCTATCTCCTCCGCAAGCGTTCCGAAATTCACAAGTCCGAGGATCTTATAGGCTCTCAGAGTGTTCATGATGTTGTTCGTCCTGAAGTTGACCTGAAATTTTCCGTCAGACAAACGCGGCGCAAGGTTTCCGACTCTGAAGACTTTTGCGCTCAGTCCGTGCGTCAGAATTTCCTCGTAAATGAATCTTTCGGCCATGAATTTTGAGTGAATGTACTGGTTGAATTTCACCGTCTGCCCCGCAAAGAGTACATGCTCATCAAAGCGGTAACCTTCAGGGGGGATTCCGTTTTGCCTTCCGCCGATAATGCTTCCTGTTGAAATATGTACGAGCCGGGAATTATTTTCCTCACACCATGCGACAAGATTTTTCACGGAGTCAAGGTTAGCGTGTTCGATCTCTCTGCCTTTTGCGAAATGCTTTACGGAAGCCGCGCAGTTTATCACAGTCATGTTTGAGGCCGGCGCAAAATCTCTCAGCGAGTCCGGGTTTGTCGCGTCGCCTTCAATAACATTGATACGCGAGGCGAAATATTCCGCGTGGTCATTGCCGAAATAATACTCAAGAAGATTCTTCAGACGTTTTTCACCATTGCTGTTATCTTTTTGTCTGATGAGGCAGAAAACTTTTGCTGTTGTTGAAGTCAAAAGCTCCTCAAGCACATGAATCCCAAGATAGCCCGTCGCACCCGCCAAAAGAACATCGCCCAATTCCTGAGGCTTTCCGCTTCTGAATGCCTCCATTGTGTTTTTTGCTAACAGCGCATTTATTGCGGAATAGTCGTAGCCGTCCTCGTCAACCTCTGTGATTTTACCTGCTGACGGTGCAACGCTGGCTGTGATTTCTTTCGTATGGCCTGTTGAACCTGTAACAAACTCAGCGAGGAGGCTCGGTGTTGTATATTTGAACACGTCATTATAGACGATGCTGTAGCCCTTTTTGCCCGCAGCGATAACTACCTTCATTGCGATAACGGAGCTTCCGCCAAGCTCGAAGAAATCATCTTCAGCACCAACTCTCTCAAGCCCTAAAATTTCGCCGAATATCCCGCAGAAATCTTCCTCAGCTTTTCCTGACGGAGCGACATATTCACGCCTCTGCAATTCCGGCTTGGGAAGAGCCTTCCTGTCAACTTTTTGATTCACTGTCAGCGGCACTTTGTCAATCTGCATAATCACCGCAGGAACCATATACGCTGGTTTTTGGCTCTTGATGTAATCAGCCAATTTCGCCGTGTCGATTGTCTCATCGCTCACAACGAACGCCGCGAGATATTTGCCGCCGCTTTCGTAG
>JAFSLR010000298.1 GCA_017448375.1 Synergistaceae bacterium
ACATCATCAATAATATACATGGCTGTCTGCATTATATCATTGGCCTGATTGTGTGTTGTGCTATCATTACGGAAATTTTCACGAAAGGAATTTTACGGGTAATGAGCAAATTTCTTCACACAAAATTTTCATCATTAAAACCTTACGACACAAGCGGAGAAATCGAAAGCATGAACGGCTATATCCGCCTCAATACTAACGAGTCTCCTTTCCCGCCTTCACCAAAAGCAATCGAATACGCGCATAAAGCCTCCGAGTCACAAAACTATTACCCCGACCCCGAATGCACCCAATTAGCTGGAAGACTCGCGGAAATGTACAGCCTTAAACCAACCCAGATAGTTTTCGGGAACGGATCAGATGAGATATTGAACTTCCTTTTTGCGGGCTTCTGCGAAAACGGCGCGGCATTCCCAAACATCACATACTCATTCTATAAGATACTCGCTGAATTTCACTGCGTTGACTTCATCACTGTACCACTGAAAGATTTTCGCGTTGACCCGTCATCTTACACGGCCATGAAAGGACGCACAATCTTTATCGCTAACCCTAACGCACCAACAGGAATCGCATTGAGCCTTAATGACATTGAGACCGTAATAACGTCAAACCCTCAAAGCCTCATTGTGATTGATGAAGCGTATGTTGATTTCGGCGGTGAAAGCGCGGTTTGTCTCATATCGAAATATGACAACCTCATAATCACCCGTACTTTCTCAAAATCTCGCTCGCTCGCAGGTGCAAGACTCGGTTTCTGCATGACGAATGAAAACATTGCACAGGACATCCGCAACATCAAGAACACGATAACGCCCTACAACATTAACGCGATGACTCAGGCTGCCGGACTCGGTGCGCTTGATGATGAGGAGTATACCCACAAAAATATTGCCGCGATTCGCAGAGTGAGAGACGAAACACGCGCAAGGCTTCAGGAAATGGGATTTACGGTTCTTGAGTCGTCAACAAATTTTCTTTTCGCAAAACACGAATCATTAAGCGGGGAAAAAATCTTCAACGCCCTTAAAGAACGCAGAATAATGATACGGCATTTCACGAACCCGCCGGAAATTTCAGACTTCAACCGTATAACAATCGGAACGTCTGAAGAGATGAAAATATTTCTTGAGGCAGTGAGGGAGATAATCAATGAGAATTAGCGAGATTAAGCGAACGACAAAGGAGACGGATATATATTTGTCGCTTGAACTTGACGGGACTGGAAAAAATGATATTGATACGGGCTGCGGATTCCTGAATCATATGCTTACGCTTTTTGCCTCACATGGCCGATTTGATTTGGCGGTTAAATGCACGGGGGATTATGACGTTGATTACCATCATACTGTTGAAGATGTCGGAATATGCTTGGGGCTTGCGTTCCGTGAGTCACTCGGCGCAAAGAAGGGAATCAACCGTTACGGGAATATGATTCTCCCTATGGACGAGGCACTAATCATGACGGCTGTAGATTTCTCAGGGCGTGCGTATTTCGTGTGGGACGTTGAGATTCACGCGCAGAAGGTTGGGGATTTCGACACGGAATTAGCCGAAGAATTTTGGCGGGCGTTCGCGGGTAATTCGCTGTGTACATTGCACTTCAGGCAGTTTTCGGGGAAGAATGCACATCACGTCATAGAATGCGCGTTCAAGTCGGCAGCACGGAGCATTTCACAGGCTGTTAGAATCAATCCTGAATACGCAGATGAGATTCCGTCAACAAAAGGTGTGATATGAGCATGGAATATCCCGAACGCAAGACTCTTAACGACAAAGAAATGTTTGATGATGTTGTGAAGGCTATATTGTCGGTAATGGGCGGTGATGCGGTGAAGATTATACTTTACGGGTCTGTAGCGAGGGGCGATAATACTTGGGAGTCTGATGTTGATATTGCGATGATAATACGAAAGGAGCTTGACCGAACTACAGATAAAATTCTCACAAAGGCTATAACGCAGCTTGATTTGAAATATGATACTGTTCTGTCAGTTATTGACATTGAAGAAAAACATTTCAGTGAATATAAACATGAACTGCCATTCTACATGAACATAGAAAGGGAAGGGGTAACATTATGGACGAAAGAATCAGCCTAGCATTGTCTCAGTACAGATATGAAAAGGCATTAAAGTTTCTCGGCACATCACGCGATAATCTAGAAAAAGGCGACACAGACTCAGCAGCAAACAGAGCGTATTATGCTGTATTCTATGCTATGTTGTCGGTTACGGCTCTTGACGGTTTCGAGTCGGGCAAACATTCAGGTGTAATATCATACTTCAACCATAATTACGTCAAGACAGGTATATTTAACAGCGAGATCTCAGAGATGATTACGGGAGCTTCAAAGCAGAGAGAACGCGCAGACTACAAGAATTTCTACACGACACCGTTTGACACCGCGTCTGAACAGATAAGTTGCGCCGAAAATGTAATCGAAATCGTAAGGCCGTATCTTGAATCATCATGGACGAGAATCAAGCAGCAGTTACCCAGTCCAATATTTACACGAACAAGCACAAGGCAATTCACGCCCGACAAAGTAGAAAGCAAGTACATCATCAAGATATTACGCGCGGCAATGGCTGCCCCATCAGCGATGAACCAGCAGCCTTGGGAGTTCTGGGTGAGCGATGACCCCGAAATCAACGCTAAACTCTCACAGGCTACCCCTTACGCGACCCCCGCAAAGAATGCACCCGTTGTCATTATCCCTTGCTACAGGACGAATGATTTAACCGCACCCGTTATGGTTGATATTGACATGGCCATATGTACGGAGAATATTCTGCTTGAGGCTGAAGCACTCGGACTCGGCGCGGTAATGTTGGGAATTGCACCGCACGAAGAATGCATGAAGACTGTCGCGGAAATTCTGAATCTCCCGGAAAACTTCAGGCCGTTTACGCTCATTCCGATAGGTTACCCCGTAAGCAAACGTCCGCAGGAAGACCGCTATGAACCCGCAAAGATCCACACTCTATAGGTACGCCGAATTATTATCCTCATGCAAACGCGCAAGGCTCACTGGGACTCGCGGAGCTGATGAGATTTTCGCGCTTCAGGTTGAAGACTGTCTGCCATCGCTCGAATTTTTGCCGGAGAAAGGACGAGTTATTGACGTTGGGAGCGGCGGAGGATTGCCCGGTATTGTGTGGGCTGTTTACCGTCCCGATTTGAGCGTGATACTTTTAGACAGCGTGAACAAAAAGTGCGTTGCAGTCCGTGAAATTGTTGACGCACTGAATATCCCTAACGTTGAAATCGTCTGTGAAAGAAGCGAGGATTACGCGAGAAATCATCGTGAAGTTTTTGACATGGCCGGAGCGCGTGCTTTATCGTCAGCAGGAGTTACGGCCGAATTATTATCGCCTCTCGTGAAAATCGGCGGGAAAATTCTCACCTTCAAGGGCGAAAAGGTTAATGATGAAATTTCAGCGGTAAACGGAAAATGGAATCTCTTGGGACTGTCTGAACCGTCAATGAAATTTTACGGCGGTGATGACTCGTCAAGGTGCGTAGTAACGTGGGAGAAAGTGAAGAAATGTCCGGCCATGTTCCCAAGAAGAACAGGTTTAGCGGGGACAAAATTTTTCTGGGAGTGATTTACGGTGAAACTTAAAGGATTACGGGACGCGCTCATGTTCGGGCGGGTGTTGTCGGCTGGGATTGTCATTGCGGGTTATGCGTTCTTGGGGGTGTGGCTGTCGAACTGGCTCGCGGGTAACGGCTGGCCTTTGCTGGTTTCACTGTGCGCTGTGCCGGCTGTAACGGCTTTCGGAATGTGGCAAGGGTGGTTATTCCTCACGAAATGGCCGGGAAAGAAAAATCCCCCTGACCGCAAAAATCAAGGGGACTCGTAATCCTGATATGCCGAATTAATACGCAAGCCTGTAAATCTCTAACACGTCTTCCGGCTCAAGAGTCGCAAGTACTCCGAATGACTCTCCGCGTGAAGCATTCTCCGCAATCCTCTCAATGTCTTCTTCCTTTATGCCGAGTTCGCGAAGTGTTGTGGGAGCGTTAATGTCCCTGAAAAATTCCTCAAGAGACTCTATTGCCTCAAGTGCTTTCTCCTCGTCCGTTCCGTCAAAAATATCAAACACTCCTTCGCCCAATCTCGCAAAAGGCACGGGATTTTCCTCGTAGAGATAACGCGCCCATGCCGGCATTACGACAGCGAGAGTCGCACCGTGAGCCGCCCCGAATAGAACGCTCAATGAGTGCCCCATTCTGTGAGACGAGAAATCACCCCTTGTAACGCGACCCATTGAGAGGAATCCATTGTGAGCCATCATTCCGGCCATAGCGTATTCTGCTCTGAGGTCGTAATCTTTCGGGTTCTCTATGAGTTCGGGAATTACGCGCATCATCGTACGGATTAATGAGTATCCCAGATCGTCAATCAATTCTGACCCTTCGTCGCCGTCAAGGACCCTCTCCAGAATGTGCGCAATGATG
>JAFSLR010000299.1 GCA_017448375.1 Synergistaceae bacterium
CCCATTTGGAGTATGAGACTCTTGCGCCTGAAGAGTTTTTGATATGCACATGCCGTAACCATGCCGTGAAAGATTCTTCTGCTGACGGAAGAATAGACATCTCAGCAATACGTGATGAAAGGCTCATACTCTTATCGCCGGAACAAAGGACGGGTCAAATCTCGCGGTACTACCTCAAGCAGGCAGGAATAGATCTCGCGAACTCAATCACGACAAACAATATGCCCGCAGTAATCTCACTCACTGAACAGGGCTGGGGTGTATCGTTCATCTTTGAGAGTCATTTGCGCTGGCATTCCCCGAAACCCGAAATTGATACTTACAGCTTAGGGGAAGGAGTGTACAGTGATTTTGTTGCGTCAAAGAGAAAGGGATGTTATCTTCCGGCTTATGCGAGGTATTTTGTTGAAGAGGCGAGGAAGTTATACGCATGAAAAAATTTGCCTCTTCTGAAAATTCGGGGGAAACATTTTTTCAGGGTCAGTATATCTTCATTGACTAATGGAAGAATTTATATTATCTTATGCGCGTATCCAGTAAAATTTAATTCACTGAAAATTTTCTCATCATTAATCTTAAAAGGGAGGTAAATTTTACGTATGAGCAAAAAACTTGTAGCAGACCTCATCGTTGACTACCTTGAACGCCGCGAAGTAAGATACATTTTCGGACTCTGCGGACACACCGTAATCGGAATGCTTGACGCTCTCAACCGCAACGAACAGAAAGGCGGTAAACTTCGCTACATTTCCAACCGACACGAAGCCGTAGCCTCAACTGCCGCTGACGGTTACGCCCGTGTTACGCACAAAGCCTCAGTCGTAATGTGCCACTTAGGGCCCGGAATCACGAACGTACTCACGGGAGTCGCAAACGCAGCTTTCGACTCGATTCCTATGGTCGTATTTGCCGGAGACGTTCCCAGCTACTATTACGGCAAGCACCCTCATCAGGAAGTCAACATGCACGGCGACGCAACACAGTACAGACTCCTTGAGCCCGTCTGCAAACGCTGCTGGAGAGTCGATGACCCCGAAGCGTTACCCGATATTCTCGACAAGGCATTCAGACTCGCCGAATCAGGCAGACCCGGCCCGGTACTTATCGATATGCCGATGGATATTTGGAGCAGGGAAATCGAAGAAGACCTCTTCGCCCGCACGTATCAGGACAGCCACATCACCGTTAAGCCCGCTCTCGACCCGGCAGCCGCAAAAGCTATCGCGAAACGTCTCATTGAGGCAAAAGCACCCGTTATTCACGCAGGCGGAGGAATCCTTCTCGCTCAGGCTTCAGCGGAACTCGCAGCACTCGCAGAATTTCTTGACATTCCCATTTCACGTACTCTTATGGGACAGGGCTGCGTAAGCGATTTGCACCCGTTAATGATTGGGCAGACAGGATTCTGGGGACTCGCTCACACCCACGAATTTACGCTCGGTGCAGATGTCATTCTTGCGCTTGGGACTCGTTTCGCTGAGGCTGACTCGTCAAGCTGGTATCAGGGCGTAACGTTCGATCCGTCAACAACAAAATTCATGCAGATCGACATTGACCCGACAGAAATCGGCCGCAATTATCCCGTTGAACTCGGAGCAGTTGCAGACCTGAAATTGGCACTCGCTCAGATTCTCGAAGCCGCAAAAGCCATTAAGCCCGAAGGAATTAAACGCCCCGGACTCCGTGAGAAAATCGCAAAGGCTAAAGAAGAGTTCAAAGCAAGCAACGTAGCAATCTCCAATGACGGAAGATTCCCAATGACCCCGCAGAGAATCCTCAAAGAGCTTAAAGGCGCACTGCCCGAAGACGCATTAATCTTTACCGATGTCGGCTGGAACAAAAACGGTGTCGCCCAGCAGTACGACATCACGATACCCGGAACTGTTCATCACTCATCAGGACTCGCGACAATGGGATTCGGAGCGTCAGCAGTTCTCGGAGGCAAAAAGGCTGCACCCGATAAGATTTGCGTTGCGTTAATCGGCGACGGCGGTTTCGGTGTCAATCCTACCTGCATGGCTACGGCTGTTGAAGAGGGTATCCCCTGCATGTGGCTCGTCATGAACAACATGGCATTCGGGACAATCGCAGGACTTGAGAACGCAAATTATCACACTCAGTACGGTACGAAATTCCACACACCTAACGGCGAAGCATATTCCCCGAACTGGGCGAAAGTTGCTGAGGGTTACGGAATCGATTCAATCCGTGTAAATTCGGCTGATGAGTTAGGCCCTGCATTGAAGAAAGCTGTTGAGGCCAACAAAGCGGGTAAACCGTTCCTCGTTGAGGCAATAATGGAGAACATCGCAGTACCTACTCCGGGCTGCTGGAACATCAACGACATCTACACGCCCAGCGACCTTGTGAGCGAAGGAAAGTTAGTCAAGAAGGACGCTGACGGGAAATATATTCCGCCCAGCCACGCAAAATCACACATCACGAAATAATCTTGAAAGGAGTAAAACTGTAAACAATGGCACATCATGAAGTAACACCTGAAGAAATCGCAATGCTTGAAGAAATGGTGAAGAAGGCCAAAGCAGCAGCAG
>JAFSLR010000037.1 GCA_017448375.1 Synergistaceae bacterium
CAGTTCACGTACTTCCAGCAGCTTGGCGGTCTCGATATGGAGAATGTTCCGGCGGAAATAACATACGGCATTGAGCGTATAGCAATGTATGTTCAGAAGGTCGACAACGTTTACGATCTTTCGTGGGCCGGGAAGGCTACATACGGTGATGTTTACTTGCAGAATGAGATTGAACAGTCCCATTATAATTTTGAGATTGCTGATACTGATATGCTGTTCAAACTTTTTGCGATGTATGAGAAGGAAGCAGGGCGAATCCTTGACGAAGGGTTTGTACTTCCGGCATATGATTACGTCCTGAAGAGTTCGCACACATTCAATCTTCTTGACGCACGAAACGCAATAAGCGTAACCGAACGAACAGGATATATATCGCGTGTAAGGGCATTGGCTTGCAGATGTGCTGAGGCTTACAGAAAACAGCGCGAGGAAATGGGCTTTCCGTTAATGGAAAAGTTCACGAACGAGACGGGAAAATTCTTTGAGGACTAAGGGAGGCATAAATCATGGCAATAAAAAATGTAGTTCTTGAAATTGGAACGGAAGAAATACCGTCAAGATTTATCCCTGATTCACTCTCAGCCCTGAAGAAGAACGCTGAGTCTTTGTTTGCTTCAAACCGTCTCACTTTCAGGGACACTAACACTTACGCGACACCCCGGCGTTTGGTTCTGATAGTAACGGGAGTAAGTGATACGCAGTCCGAACAGGTAGACCTCCTTAAAGGGCCTCCCGTTTCAGCGTCATATGATGACAACGACCAGCCCACGAGAGCGGCGACAGGTTTCGCGAAAAGCAAGGGAATAGACGTAAACGACCTGAGAATAACGGAAATCAACGGAGTGAAATATATAGCTGCTGAAATTCGACAGGAAAGCAAGCCCGCACTTGAAGTTCTTCCCGAAATAATGAAGGCTCTAATCTCAGGATTAACATTCCCGAAGAGCATGTACTGGGACAAATCTGGCGTGAGATTTGCGAGGCCAATACGGTGGATTCTGTCGATGGCTGATACTGAGGTAATCCCGTTTGAGTTCGGCGGAGTGAAATCGGGACGGAGGACAACGGGACATCGTTTCATGGGTCATAAGGTGATAGATATTTCTGACGCATCGGAATTTCTTGATGTGCTTTACGACAACAGCGTAATACTTGACCAGGAGAAACGGCTTCAGAGAATGAAAGCGGCGATTGTAGCATTACAGAAAGACCTTGAAGGAAATCTTGAGGTTGAAATGGACGAAGCGATATTAGAGGAGAATTTGTACCTTGTAGAATATCCTGTGCCGTTTGCGGGGTCATTCGACAAACGCTATCTTGAGATTCCCGAAGAAGTACTGACAACATCAATGAAGAAGAACCAGAAATATTTGGCCGTAAGAAACCGCGACAAGGGCGGTAAACTTGCGAATTACTTTGTGGGAGTGAGCAATAATCTTGTGCCTGACATGGGAGTTATTCGCGAGGGCAACGAGAGAGTATTGCGTGCGAGGCTTGAAGATGCTGCATTTTTCTGGGAGGAAGACAGGAAGATACCGCTTGCGTCATATGTAGAGCGATTGAAGTCTGTAACGTATCAGGAAAAATTAGGAACGGTCTATGACAAAGTAATGCTGACGAGGAAGCTGGCGTTATGGTTCTGCCGGCGTTACGGAATGGACGATATAGCGTCGCTTGTTGACCGTGCTGCGTATTTGTCGAAAGCCGATCTCGTTACGTCAATGGTATTCGAGTTCACCGACTTGCAGGGCGTAATGGGGCGTGAGTACGCGAAGGCAGCAGGGGAAGACCCAAGAGTCGCGCTTGCGCTGTATGAACAGTATTTGCCCTTGACGGCTTCGGGGAAGACTCCGTCTGATGATGTCGGGGCTGTACTTGGGCTTGCTGAACGTGTGCATGTTATTACGGCGTGCCATAAGGCCGGACTTGAGGCTACAAGCTCGCAGGACCCT
Organism: Synergistaceae bacterium; assembly: GCA_017448375.1. Taxonomy (GTDB): domain Bacteria; phylum Synergistota; class Synergistia; order Synergistales; family Aminobacteriaceae; genus JAFUXM01. The sequence continues at coordinate 1,953 of JAFSLR010000037.1, forward strand.
TACGGACTGAGACGGGCTGCAAGGTGTATCAACGAGATACTTTTCGCGCGTGGATATAATTTCGACATGGCCGAAGCGGTTTCTGAGTCGTGCAAGATTAATGAGGTTGATGACTCGATGAAGTCGAAGATTCTCGATTTCCTCCGGCAGAGATTGAACGCGCAGTTACGGGAGAAGGGCTATGATGCTGAGCTGGTGAATCTCGGAATAACTGCGGCTGGGAACGTACCGTATCAGGCGTTGAAGCTGATTGAGACGTTGAGCCGTGTTAAGGGTGAGGAATGGTTCACGGGATTGGCGGCTTCTGCGCTTAGGGTGAAGAATATTCTCACGAAGAACGCCAAAGATGTAGCTGATGTGATGCCGGACGAGTCATTGATGACGGAGGAAGCCGAGAAGAGTCTCTATGCTGAAGTGATGAGGATTGCGGACTCTGTGCGTGAGTCGGTTAATGCTTATGACTGGGAAGGCTTAACGAAGATTCTTGCGGAATTGTCGCCCGTTGTCGGGAAGTTCTTTGATGACGTTATGGTTATGGACAAGGACGAAAAGGTGAGGAATAACAGACTCGCTTTGCTCAGGGAGTGCAATAAATTGTTCCTTGAGGCTGGAGATTTGAGCGTGTTATCGTAATGTGAGAATTAATGCTCCTCTGAAATATGGGGAGCTTTTTTTTGTGGGAAGTCTGCATAACAACAAAGGACAGTACCGAAATACTGTCCCTTGCATTGTATTTATGAATGCCGTATAGGCGTTGTTTACGTTGAAAATTCTATCACGATAAGGGCAAATGTCAATGTGAAATTCCCTACAGGTGGAATAACTCACGTAACTTGCTGTCAATCTTGTCCATTGCGCTGTCAGACAATCTCAAGTTGTACATCAAATCATTCTTTGATTTAGGCTTATAGATACGAATTTTGCTTACGGTCGTAATCTGACTCATAAGTGCTATGCTGCCTGTCTTCAGACTGTCTATTACTTTCTTCTCTCTAGCCTGAAGCAATCTAAGCTGTTCATTAGCTGACTGGTCAGTATTTGCCATGCTTTGAAGCCTAGTTACTGTTTCATTATATCTTTTAGTCAGAGCATCATAAAGTTCATTTCCCAAGTATACATCACGCTTGTACGTATCTTCCTGAGTCCCTGAAGTAAGCGGTATAACTGTCAGCACAGGTGAAGTACGTTCTGTGTATTTGTTGATTACAACAGCATAATGAAGACCGCCTTGTTCACTGCCTACGTTAAAGCCTAAATTCACTGATATGACATTGCCTCTTTTGTATCTTGGGAGCGATGAATAATCAAAATCTTTCTCATGCTGTAGATAGCCGGAAAACGTTTCAAGCCAGAATGCCAACATATCAGAATTTTTCATGAGATGAGCATCACCGCTTTCGATAAAGTCAGTGAACATTTTTCGCAGTTTCCCCAAAGCCGCATCAACATGTTTATCAACAGATTCAGCCGTTAATATTCTTTTCGCCAAAATATCACCCCTGTAATTTTAATAATGCCTGAATTTTAAGTAGTAAAACCTGAAAAGTAAATACAGAGCTTAAGACGCTTTATTCTGTAAACAAACGCTAACACCTCAGCGACTCCCCTGTAGAAATCTGCTGTTATTCGTGAATGTCTGCAAGAATCCTAAAGCCCCCAGCATTATCCCTTATCCGAAAGCGAAGATTGTTATTTTCCGTCCGTGTATCAACCGTAAAAGTATGTGCCTCATCATCAATAGTGTAAGCACCGCAGAACCCGCTGAAACAGGCAATCATGATTAACCACAAAGACCAGTTGCTGAACACAAATTTTTCGGGATTAGTGCACGTTACCATTTGAACACCCCGCGAAAACTGACTGTCATAAAGCTCATCCCTTGTCCCAATCTCAGAAACTATTGCGGTCTCAATATTAGCCCCGTCATCATTCTCAAACTTAATGTCATTAAGCCCAACCCACGAATCCGGGTATCTCTCTTCAATTTCCTTCCACGTGAGACGCTCATTTGAATTAGTCAGCAAAATCTTCACTCCTTATTACCCTTCAGCCTGTAAACAAACGCTAACACCTCAGCGACTCCCCTGTAGAAGTCCTCTGGAATCTCCTCACCGACTTCCACATTCTCATACAGTGCCCACGCAAGCGGCTTATTCTCCACAATGGGCACAAGATTATTCTCCGCAATCTCCCTAATCCTCATCGCCAAATAATCCGCACCCTTCGCTATAATCTGCGGAGCTTTCATCACTTCACGGTCATACTGCAACGCTACCGCAATATGTGTCGGGTTCGTTATCACCACATCAGCTTTCGGAACATCAGCCATCATTCTTTGTTTGGCCATCTCTCTTTGTTTCTGGCGAATCTTCTGCTTTATCTGCGGGTCTCCTTCCATTTGCTTGTACTCATCTTTTATTTCTTTCTTGCTCATCTTGATTGAGTTCTCAAATTCCCA
>JAFSLR010000300.1 GCA_017448375.1 Synergistaceae bacterium
GAAGTCGCCGGGAATGAATGCTCCGTGATTCGCCGTAATGCTGTCTAAAAGTTCGCGTGAGTCGTTTATTGCTGCTATGCTTACTGATGTTGTGCCTGTATCGATTCCTATTGTGTATTTCATCGGTCAATTTCCTCCTGAAAGTGTCTTGAATGTTCCTAAATATAACAGATTTACACTGATTGAAATATGGAAACGTTAATGTATAATTGAAAAAATTTTTCACTTAAGGGAGTGATTTCTCAATAATTCTCCAGACAATTCACTGTCAGAATTAATCGGGGGAAGCGATTTAGTGTCTGTTTACGGTTCAGAGGAATACGTGAACATGACCAAAGAGTTTCAGGCAAGCGGAAGTTTCGACAAGATGAACGAGATATATATGATATTCTGCGTTTCCGATGATGAAGCCGAAAATCTGCTCGCAGAGGAACAAAACGAAGATTGGAAAAACGCTCTCAGGAGTCTTTTGTTCAACGCCGAAAACGTGAGCCGTGATTATCAGAGTGAGAAAATAATTCTCCTGCTTTATCCCAACGAGGAATTTATCAACAGGACTCTCAAAGCTGCCGGGCTTGAAGGCGATTACGTTCTGGACAAAAACGCAGCCCCTGACGGCCATCTTGAGATATTCGCATTCACAAAGCGCACTGTCAGCGATCGTACTTACAGTTACAGATATTACGCGACATGTGATGAGGCTGTTACAACATCGGGCGAACACAGCGAAGATGACCCCTCGAAACTGCCGAATGACAATGCTACGATTGTTTCAGGCGACAGGGCTATAATTTACGACAATAACGGGAACATAATCGGCTCGCAGGACGTAACCGTAACTTCTTCCGACAAAAAAGAAATATCCGGCCCTGATGACAGCAATAATGTACTGTTCAACGTTGAACTCTGGAGGAGATTTTACAACTGGGCTGCGGGAATTTCTGACTCTGTGAAGGAACATGAAGCTGAAGCCTCCGCGATTGAAATTTATCTTGCGGCTGAAATGAACGACATCACGAAATTGGCCGACGCTCAAGTTGAGACGCTGACTTACCCGCTGAATAAGAGCAATTATTCTCCGTGGAGCAACATTGACGGCTGCAAAGTTGACGTTAAGCGCATAAGCTCAGTGGTAATCAGCATATACAGTTGTCATTCCTACAAGTACGGCCATGATTATTATCTTCTGAAGACAACCGCAAGCACAACCCCGCGAAACTATCAGGACAGAACATTAAAATTCACCTGGAAGGACGACTCCTTCCACCATGACAAAAAATGGGACGAGGGGAACATGACCGGACATAAAGACCCGGTGAATTATCTCTCAGGCTTCACGGGTGCGCTGAAATTCGACAGCTATATTATGCTCGGAACAAACAGCGACTTAACAGCAGAGCAAGTTACGCTGATCGATCATTACCCGCCGAACGTCGCCAAACAGAAAACAGTCTCTAAAGGGATGTCGTGGAATCTCGGCGGCAAGATAGGCTACAATCAGGCGCAGGGTGTCATAGGTGAGATAAATACCGGCGTTTCGTACACAAACAATGAATCATGGACTGTGAAAGATTACGAGGTTATAGACCATGCACGCGAGGACAAAGACGCTTCTGTCTCATGGAAAGTGAATTTTCCGGGAGTCAGCGAGGGGGCATGGCATCTTGACGGGTTATATTCAGGAATAAATCCCGCTTCCGGCACAACAAGCGGTGTTGAGTTCAAGTGCGAATGGATATGGAAAATCGAAAAATCCATATGGAGCAAAGCCGGCGACAAACTCCCGATGATGGTTAAGCTGCATAATCAGGAAGGTTTCGCATTCGGAAGAGGCACAAGCGTATTCCCGCCGTACAGCTGGGAGACGACTCAAAAATGGCCGTGGTTCGATCTTGAGAAAACGTTTTACCTTGATATGCCGGCTCATCACTGGCTGAGTCAGAGAATATTCTCGTTCACCAGGGCAAGCGGTAACGCCGGGGTTGATGTACTCTCCGAAGGAAAATGGACTATCTCAACCAATGCAGACTGGCTTCACCTCTCAACATCAGGCGGAGAAGCAACGGGTGATAAGGAGTTTCGTGTTGTCTTTTATGCCGATGAAAACACAACGGGTGCTATCAGAAGTACAACGATAGAGTTTGTTACGAACATTGACGGGCGCGAAGAGAAAGAGACTATCCAAGTTACACAGTCAGCAATATAAATCCGAATGCGGAAAGATTCCCCCGGCTTTTACAGCTGAGGGGAATTTTTTTTATCCCGTGTAATATATTCTTGTCTGCAAATTTTTCATTCATGCTGTATAATCACATTATCCAAGTTTTTTTTATGTACAAAATTTATCAATAGGAGGATTTTTTCTCATCATGAAGAAACTTTTTGTATTATTCCTCGCAGTATGCCTCATCATCGGCTCAGTATGTGCAGCAAGCGCACAGGGAAAGAAATTCGGCGCAACCTACATGACCATGAACAACCCGTTTTTCGGAGTCATGAACGACGCAATCAAGGCAGCAGTTGAGGCGAACGGCGACACGCTCATAACCCTTGACCCCGCACTTGACCCCGTGAAGCAGATCTCACAGATCGAAGACATGGTAGCTCAGGGCGTCGACGCAATCTTCCTCAACCCCGTAGACTGGCAGGCAGTAGCCCCCGGACTCATGGCCGCCCACGAAGCCGGAATCCCCATCATCAATGTTGACGCGGCTGTCTATGATGAGGACTACGTAGCGTGCATCGTTGCTTCAGACAACCTTGCTGCCGGACTCGTCTGCGCTGAGGACATGCTCAAGAGACTCCCCAAAGGCGGAAAAGCTGTAATTCTCGGCCACCCCACAACAAAGACAGGTATTGACCGTATAGCGAAGTTCAAAGAAACGATTGAGGCTCACCCTGAGTTTACGATTGTTGCTGAGGACAGCTCCGAAGGCCAGCTCGAAATCGCAATGCCCAAAATGGAGAACATCATTCAGGCTCACCCGGATATGAACGTCGTTATGTGCGTAAATGACCCCACAGCACGCGGAGTAATTCAGGCACTCAAGGCCGCGAACATGAAGGGCGTATTGATTTACGGCGTTGACGGTTCACCCGACGCAAAGAAGGCCATCAAGGAAGGCGACATGACCGGAACAGCAGCCCAGTCCCCAATCAACATCGGCAAAATCGGCGTTGAAATGGCATACAAGATTCTTGCGGGCGAAAAAGTCGAAAAGCATATCCCCGTTCCCGTACAGCTCATCACAGCAGAGAACGTTGACGAGTTCGGCGTTGACGGCTGGCAGTAGACTATGAATGACGGAGGCAGGAGCGATTGACTCCTGTCTTCTTGTTTTATGGAGGTGAAAATCTTAAATGGCAGAAGAAAAAATTTTGCTCCAGATGAAACACATTCACAAGAAATTCCCCGGCGTTTATGCGCTTAAGGACGTTAATTTTGACCTCAGAGCCGGAGAAGTTCACGCGCTTTTAGGCGAAAACGGAGCAGGTAAATCTACCCTCATCAAATGCCTTGCAGGTATATACATTCCCGAAGAAGGAGAAGTAATCGTTAAGGGCGAGTCCCATATCATGAAGAGCGTTGCTGACTCTCAGGCTCACGGTATCAGCGTCATTCATCAGGAATTGTGCCTTGTTCCGTACTTGTCGATTGCTGAAAATATGTATCTTGGCCGCGAAAAGAATATTGCCGGAGTCATTAAGCGCGGTGAAGAAAACGAAGCCGCACGCAAAATGCTCAAGAGACTCGGACTTGATTTTGACCCGAACACGCTCATTAAAGATTTGAGCATTGCACAGCAGCAGATGGTTGAAATCGCAAAGGCACTCTCAGTTAAGGCAGATATTCTTGTTATGGACGAGCCTACAGCATCATTGACCGACAAAGAAACGGAAGTACTTTTTGAGACGATGAGGCAGCTTAAAGCTGAGGGAATCGGAATAATCTACATCTCACACAGAATGAGCGAGCTTTTTGCGATTACCGACAGGGTTACGATTATGCGCGACGGGCAGTATGTCGGAACAGTCAACACCCGCGAGACCACAAACGACCAGCTCATCGCAATGATGGTCGGGCGCGAACTCACACAGCTCTACTTCAAGGACGCTGTTACGCCCGGAAAAGTCGTGCTCGAGGTCAAGGACTTGGTGAGTCCTCCGTTCGTCAATGGAGTCTCGTTTGCTGTGCGTGAAGGCGAAATCGTCGGAATGTCCGGCCTCGTCGGTGCAGGCAGAAGCGAGACCTCACACTGCATCTTCGGGATTGACC
>JAFSLR010000301.1 GCA_017448375.1 Synergistaceae bacterium
TAGAGGGTCTTAACGGCGTTTCATCGGCTGAAGTGAGCCTTGACACAAATACGGCGGTTATCAAAATGTCGAAAGATGTTGCTGACACGGCGATAAAAGCGGCGATAGATGAGGCCGGATATGATGTCAGCAAGATAGAAGCGGCGTAAGAAAATTAAACCGGGAAAATTTGAATTAGTCGTGTAAAATATGCACGGCTAATTTTTTTTTGAGGAGGACATTTTCATTGTTGCAGAAAATAATACGTTTCATTCTCACAAGAAGGGAATGTGCACAAAGCAGTCCGCTCGTATATAACATCAGGGAATATACACAGAACGAACGTATACGCAATTATGTGAAAACACTTGTTGCACCATTTGTGTATCTCAAAAATTTTTTCCGCAGAAATATCCCGCTTGATTCCCGCAAAGGATTAGCACTCGTACTGATAGCAAAAAATGAAGCTCCATACATTGAGGAATGGATAAATTTTCATCACAAGCAGGGAGCCTCTCACTTCTTCATATATGACAATGAAAGCACAGATAACCTTCGCGAAGTCTTAACGCCTTACATAGAACATGGGCTTGTAACTTATCGCGTTTTAAGGGGAAAAGTCAGGCAAAATGACGCTTATAATATGGCCATTCATAACTACGGTCATAAGTTCAGGTACATGGCGTTTATTGACACTGACGAATTTATGTTTGTGCGTGATGAAAATTACAGGGGCAGAGGCTTTAACCTTTACGATTTTGTTGACGACTTCATGAAATCCCACGAAAACGCAGGAGGACTCGCCGTAAACTGGTGCATATTCGGTTCAAACGGACATATCACGAAACCTGAAGGCGGAGTCCTTGAGAATTACACAATGCGCTCGGAAGATAACTTCAAATACAACCTTCATATCAAAACTATCTGCGACCCGCAAAAAGTACTTTATTACGGGCATTGCCATTTTCCGACATACCGCAAGGGCTTCTTCAATCTTGATGAGAACGGCAACATAGCCAACGGCCCTTTTACGAGCAATGTAACTTTCAGCAAAATACGTATCAATCATTACTACACTAAATCCAGAGAAGAATACACAGCCAAAATAAGTCGCGGCCGGGCTGATGCTTTACTGGTGAATGATATGAGTAATTTTTACGAAAATGACCAGAACGTAATACACGACACCGAAATACTTTCACGTTCCTAACCTTATGCTATAATCTTTAACATCTCGCATGAATTAGGCTTTAACGTTTCATACGGCCTCAGTTCAGCGTAAGGAGGAAAAAATTTAATGTTCGCAGTAATCGAGACGGGCGGAAAACAATACCGCGCAGGTATAGGGGACAAATTCAGGGTCGAGAAGCTCCCCGGAGAAACAAGCACAGAGATAATTTTCGACAAAGTAATAGCTGTTTACGGCGAAGGTACAGAGGCACGCTTCGGCAATCCCTACATCACGGGCGCAAGAGTTACCGCCGAAATCGTAAAGCAGGGACGCGCCGACAAAGTTCTGGTCTTCAAGTACAAGAGCAAGAAGAATATCCGCAAAATGCGCGGGCATCGTCAGTATTTCACAGAAGTAATCATCAGGAACATAGAAGCATAACGGAGGTCTAATCATGGCACACAAGAAAGGTCAGGGCAGCTCAACTAACGGCCGCGACAGTCAGCCCAAGTACAGAGGCATAAAAGTTTACGCAGGACAGACAGTAACAGCAGGAAGCATTCTAGTCCGCCAGTGCGGTACAAAGGTTCACCCGGGAAAACACGTAGGACTCGGACGCGATTTCACACTGTTTGCGCTCGTTCCCGGAAAAGTCAATTACCACAAGAAATTCGGACGCAAATTCGTATCGGTTGAGCCTGCACAGGCATAACACAGAAAATCACGGAAAGCCCCTGAAATATGGGGCAATTTTTTTATCATCACAATGAAATTCACAGACACAGCAGAAATTTACGTTAAGGCAGGGCGTGGCGGAAACGGTGCGTTAAGTTTCAGGCGCGAAAAATTCGTCCCAAAAGGCGGCCCCGATGGCGGCGACGGCGGTAAAGGCGGTGACGTCATCATTGAGGCTGTCGGCGGAATCGTTACGCTTGCGGACTTCGAGTATGACAGACGCTTTCAGGCCGGACACGCAGGACACGGTAGCGGCGCAATGCGTACAGGCTCAAACGGCGAAGACCTCATCATTCACGTACCATGCGGGACTCTGATTCGCGAGTCGGGCGATGAGAGGATACTCGCTGACCTCACAGAACCCGGACAGAGATTCACGGCTGCTCACGGCGGGAAAGGCGGACGGGGTAATTCCCATTTCGCAACATCATCACGGCGCGCCCCGAAATTCGCGGAGAAAGGCGACCCCGGAGAGGAGAAATCTCTATCCTTAGAGCTGAAACTTATTGCCGATGTAGGACTCGCAGGTTTCCCGAACGCAGGAAAGTCAAGCATTCTTTCAGCCATAAGCGGTGCAAAACCCAAAGTAGCGGGCTATCCCTTCACGACATTAACGCCTAATCTCGGAGTGTTAGCGGTTGATGACGCAAAAGTCGTTATCGCTGACTTGCCCGGACTCATTGAGGGTGCTCACGAAGGTAAAGGACTCGGCCTTCAGTTTTTGAGACACGTTGAGAGGACTCGAATTTTGCTTCACGTTATAGATCTTTCACAGCCCGATCCCGTTTCAACATTCCGCGCATTGATTCATGAGTTTGAAGAATACGGTGCAGGACTCGACAAACGTCCCTGTATCATCATAGGCAACAAGATTGACATTGCCGGGACTGACGAAAACTCGCGGGCGTTGCAGGGTGAAGCCGAAAGATTATCCGTTCCCTACATGGCCGTAAGCGCGATATTCGGCACGAACATTCCCGAACTGATACGGGCGGTTGCTGACTTAGTGCGCAAGACTCCGGCGGCATCACCTGAAACTGACGCTCCCGAAATCATAGAGTTACCCGTGAGGAAATCTTCAGGCCGTAACATTCGCGAACCCGTGAAAATAATCCGGCAGTCAGACGGGTCATTCAGGGTTGAACACGCTAACTTTGAGAAATCAGTCGCAAGAATCAACTTTGAGCATGAAGACGCTTTGCAGAAATTCGCGGGACTCTTGAAGGCTCTGAGCGTTGAAGAGGCATTAGAGGCAGCCGGAGCCAGAGAGGGCGATAAAGTTTACATAGGCGATGTCGAATTTGACTTTGAGCCTGACACGGTGTCTTAGGCCATGAAAGCAATTAAAACAGGCATAATGGGAGGAACATTTGACCCTATACATTACGGTCATTTGCTGGCAGCTGAGGAAGCGCGTATCAATCTCGGAATTGACCGCCTAATCTTTGTGCCGACTGGAGACCCTCCACACAAGCATAACAGGAACATTACACCCGCTGAGGATCGTTACGCTATGACACTTCTAGCGACGGCAGGAGTGCTTGAATATTCCGTATCACGAATCGAAATTGACCGAACGGAAGAGACTCATACGGTTGATACTTTGCGTGCGTTTCTTGACACTGGGATTAGGCCGGAAGACTTGTACTTCATCACGGGGCTTGATGCTATGCTGTCGATAACATCATGGTTTGAATACGAGAAAATCCCGGAACTTTGCACACTTGTTACAGCAAGGAGACCGGGCTACCCCGTAAGCGGTATTGAAAAACTCCCTGAATTTATCCGAAGTAAGCTAAAATATATAGAGATTCCGCAGTTCGCAGTATCAAGCACAGAAATAAGGACTCGCGTAATGAGCGGTAAAGGCATAAGATTTTTAGTGCCACACCTTGTTGAAATATACATAGAGTCTAATAATCTGTACAAAAATTTTTGAGAGGTGATTAATTTTTATGAGAGTGCTTAAAATAATAGGAATAATTTTCATGGTAATAGCTTCAGCCGTAGGAGGAGCAGCACTGCGCTTAATGGAACTCCTTAACGACCCTAATCCGCTTCCAGTGCCTAAAGTTTCAGAGTCAAGAACGGAGCTTCCCCCGCAGATTTTGCACCCCGAAAGCGCGTCAGTAACACCAGAGTTAGCAGTTGGCGAATCCCAGAAGGCCGAAAGCACTGCACGAAGCACCGTTAATGTATTGATTGTGGGACTTGATAACGTAGAGGGAGGCTCACGGACTGACGCAATAGCATTAGCGATATTCGACGCACAGAACAAGGCACTCCGAATAGCGTCAATTCCGCGCGACTCACGTGTATATATTCCCGGCCGAAGCTGGGACAAAATCAATCATGCTTACGTTTACGGGGGAATAAACCTTCTCAGGGAGACTCTCGTGAACTTAACGGGAATGCCTGTAGATTATTTCGTCAAGATAAACTATAAGAGCTTTCCGCGTATTGTTGACATACTCGGCGGAGTTGATATTTACGTGGAAAAGAGAATGCATTACAACGACTATTCGGGAAAATTATTCATCAACATTCCGGCGGGACAACAGCATATGGACGGCAAAACAGCTCTGGGCTATGTGAGATTCAGACATGATCCATTGGGGGACATAGGGCGCGTGAAACGTCAGCAGAATTTCATCAACATAATGATGGAAAAAGTGAAGACCCCCGCAATACTTCCGAAAATCCCGTCAATATTCACGGAGCTTTACGAGGCTATAGACACGGATCTTGCGCCTTTGGAGGCGTTGAAGCTGGTGCAGTTTGCGATTTCGATTCCGTCCGACAGAATCAAAATGTTCATGGCTCCCGGCCGTACAGGGTCAAGCAAGAATATAAGCTACTGGATTCTCGACAACAACGCATTCTCGTTACAGCTTGCGGCGAAACTTCCTCCGGCTGATTCGGCAACGCTTGAAGGCACAGAGAATGTAGAGCTTGATTTCACGCCCGAACCCGTGAATATGTCAGGCTTCGACAGCGAGAAAATAGCCGAACTCAGAGACAAGATTATGAGCATAAGAATCCTCAACGGAGACGGCGAAAAAGGAATCGGGAAACGTGCCGCACAGATTTTCCAGCGGATCGGGATTGAAGTGCCTTACACGGGGAATGCGAGACACTACGATTACAGGGCTTCGAGCATAATATATCCGCCTGACGGGGACGAGTCCGTGAGAGAAGGTGCTATGGCACTCGCTGAACTCTGCGGGATAAAGAATGAAAGACTCGTTCAGCCCGATAAGAGAGCGACATCGCTGACGTTGATACTCGGCCATGACAAAGAGGAATTGTTCAGGAGGCTTGAACCGCTCAATTCATAGGGAGTTTGCCCCGTGCTGATTTGGTGCGGGGTATATATGACATTAAGAAAGGAGATTCTCAAATATGGAAACAGATAATTCACCCGACATAAAAATACTCATAGCGTGCCACAAAAAATTTGATGTGCCTTCAGACCCGATATATTTCCCCGTTCATGTCGGTGCGGAAGGAAAAGCCCCAATAGGATTCACGCCCGACAACACAGGGGACAATATCAGCACAAAGAACTGTATGTACTCCGAGATGACCGGGCTTTACTGGGCATGGAAGAATTTGTAGTGCGACTATATCGGCCTCGTTCATTATTCGAGATATTTTGCCACTCACAGAAAATTCGGAACCGCCTCGCTTGATGATATTCTGAAAGGTGATGAGCTTCGCAGGCTTCTCAAAAATCACAAAATACTTCTTCCCAAACGCAGAAAATATTACGTCTCAACTATATACGATCAATACGCAAATTCAGCTGACGGGAATCATTTTGACGCTGCACGCCGTACAATCTCTGAAATGTGCCCAGAATATCTGCCGAGCTTTGATAAGGTAACGGGCAGGACATGGGCGCATTTGTTTAATATGTTCATAATGCCTAAGAATCTCGCTGATGATTATTGCGCGTGGCTTTTCCCGATATTGGGAGAAGTTGAAGCCGCTATCGACAAAAGCAGCATGAATGACTTTCAGAGAAGATTTGTCGGTGCTGTAAGTGAAAGGCTGCTTGATGTGTGGATTGAACGCCAGCTTGAAACCGGCAGGATAAACCGTAATGACATGGCCGAAATCCCATACATATATGCACGCAAAATTAACTGGCCCGACAAGATAGTATCATTCCTTATGGCAAAATTCTTTCACAAGAAGCACACGCACAGTTTTTGATTCATTCATCGTAGCCTGAACGTGTCAATTTAATTTTCACAAGCTCGCGTATTCCCCCGTTAGCAGCTATGTATATTTCGTTCATGTTCTTATGTCCTCCATGCGATAATGAGAATTATTTTACACTCTGATATAATTTTGCAAAAAGAAGGGAGATATTAATTCATGGCAACGTCAAGCATATTCAAAGATTTTACGATAGAAGGGCCTGTTGAAGTCGGAAATTTCGTAAAAATGCTCGATTCTGAGCCTATGCCCAGACCCAAAGTCAATGTAACGCATGTTACTGACCCGGAAGAAGCATTGAGACTCCTTAAAGAAGGGTTAGAGAACATGAAGAAACTGCAAGCAAAAGAAAGGGAAGCCGCAAAATGATGAAACTTGAAGACAGCCACTACGGAGTCAATATACGCCGCTACTTTGAAAGTGATGGTGAAGAGGTATTGAGGAATTTCATCGAATCATTTTCATGTCCGAAAAATCCAGACATTGAGCATTTTCTCAAGCATAATGCCATAGAGTTCACCAAGAAGCAGCAGTCTGTAACCTATCTTGTGCTGTCAAAAGAAACACCCGGTCTCCTAATGGGATATTTTGCGCTGACTGTAAAGCCCTTGAAAATCGGTGTGAAAGACATTCCCAGCAACACATGGAGACGAAAAATTGAGCGTGTTGCAAGATTCAATGAGGAAACACAGACATATTCGGCAGCAGGTTATCTCATAGCACAGTTAGGCAAAAATTTTACTGGCGGAGCAAACGAAAGAATCACAGGCAAAGAACTTCTGAATATTGCTCTTGATACTGTCTATGATATTCAGGACATGGCCGGAGGAATGATAGCTTTCCTTGACGCTGAGAACAACAACAGCCTCACGGAGTTTTACACGCACAACGGATTTCACCTAATCAGCGACATCAATTCACCCCGCGAAGAAATGCTACAATTCTACAGAATGATTTAACCCGCAGATTTTCACTTGACGTAAACCTTGCTTCAACGTTTATTTTTGCCACATCTAAAATTTTACAGGAGGCAAAAACATGAAGCACATCACACTAATCATCACAGCAATATTCATACTCGCATTCACAGCAATCTCCCACGCAGCACCCGCCGTATACTTCACCAAAGACATATCACCCGCCGGAATCATGGCCATCTATAACGCATTAGGCCGCGAGGCTTCCGGGAAAGTCGCCGTAAAGCTCAGCACAGGCGAGGCCGGAAACACTCATTACCTTTCACCCGCTTTAATCGGTGAGTTAGTGCGGAAGGTCAACGGTACTATCGTCGAATGCAACACAGCTTACGGAGGTTCGCGCGCAAGCACCGCAATGCACAGGCAGGTAGCGGAGGATCACGGGTTCACGAAAATTGCGGCTGTCGACATCATGGACGAGGACGGCGACATCGAATTACCCGTAAAGGGCGGAAAGCACCTCAAATTTGACGCTGTCGGCTCACACTTCGCGAACTATGATTTTGTCCTCGTTCTGACTCACTTCAAGGGGCACGCAATGGGCGGTTTCGGCGGCGCAATCAAGAACATCTCAATCGGCATTGCCTCATCACGCGGGAAAGTCATAATCCACACTGCTGGCACACGTGAGTCCGGCTCAATCTGGTACGACAAGCAGGACGATTTCCTCGAATCAATGGCCGAAGCAGCAAAGGCAATCTCCGACAGTCTCGGTAACGGTCAGCGCATAATGTATATCAGCGTCATGAATCATCTTAGCGTTGACTGTGATTGCGACGGCAACCCCTCAGCACCCGACATGCACGACATAGGCATATTAGGCTCACTTGACCCCGTAGCACTCGATCAGGCATGCGTTGATTTGGTCTACAAAGCCCCTGACGGTAAATCGCTCATTAAGCGAATGGAGTCCCGTCATGGAATACACACTCTTGAACACGCCGCTGAAATCGGACTCGGTTCGCGCGAATACAACCTCGTAAGCATTGATTAACATTCTCAGAAGGGAGTTTATTTATCTCTGGTATTATTTTACGTTGCAGCTTGAGCAGATTTATTTTTACTGGCTTGTTGGAATGGCTGTAGGGTCATTTGTATCGGTCTTCTGCAAGGAGAAAATTCACTCCCTTTTCGCGTCATTAAGCACAAGGAAATTGAGTCTCTTCGGGATTGTTCCGGCGTGTATTCTGGGTATTGCTTCACCGCTATGCATGTACGGCACAATCCCTATAGCGGCCTCGTTCAGTGAAAAGGGAATGCGCGAGGACTGGCTAGCCTCATTCATGACGGCATCAATTCTCCTCAACCCGCAGTTAATCGTTTACAGTTCAGCATTAGGGACGACAACTTTAACGGTGCGAGTGATTTCGTGCTTTATGTGCGGGATATTCGCGGGGCTTGCTGTTAATGTTTACGGGAAATTGACGGGGGAAAAATTCTTCAGCTTCTCAGGCTTCTACGAGTCA
>JAFSLR010000038.1 GCA_017448375.1 Synergistaceae bacterium
GATAGGAGCATTCATACGCAAGACAAGCATTGACGAACTTCCCCAGCTCTTTAACGTCCTCAAAGGGGAGATGAGTCTTGTCGGGCCGAGACCGTTACCGCAGATTGATGTCGATTTGCTTTACAGTGAAGAGCATATACTGAAGAAAGTTTACGCCGCAAAGCCCGGACTCACTGGAATATGGCAGGTCAGCGGGAGAAGCGATCTTGATGCGAATTTCAGGCGGGAGATTAACTGCTACTACGTCCATAACTGGAGCGTATGGTTAGATATTGCAATACTCTTGAAGACTCCTTTGGCCGTAATCACACACAAGGGGGCGTATTAAGCGTTAATTCTCATTTGAACATGGCCGTGTTATATAATTAGCCGTAAAAATCCCGAAAAGGAGACAATCATTATGAATGCTTTTGAGACTCTGAGGGAGCGCGGTTATTTCGAGTGGTGCACTAACGAAGAACGCCTCGCACAGGTCATGAATGAAGAAATGGTTACGGCCTACGTAGGATTTGACCCCACAGCGGACAGCCTTCACGTAGGACATTTGATTCCCTTAATGGCACTCGGCTGGCTTCAGAGGGCAGGACACAGACCCATAGCACTCGCAGGAGGCGGAACAGGATTAATCGGCGACCCCTCCGGAAAAAGCAAGGAACGCAATCTCATCACCCTTGAAGCCGTAATGCACAACATTGAAGGCGTGAAGAAACAGCTCGTAAAATTCCTCAACTTTGACTGCGGTGAAAACTCTGCACTTCTCCTCAACAATTACGACTGGTTAAGCAAAATCTCATTCCTCGATGTACTTCACGATGTGGGAAAATATTTCTCCGTCAACAACCTAATCGCCCGCGAATATATCCGCTCACGCCTCGAAGACCCCGCAAAAGGAATCTCATACACCGAGTTTTCTTACGTTCTCCTTCAGGCTATGGACTTCAAGTATCTCAACGAACATTACAACTGCCGGCTCCAAATGGGCGGTAACGATCAGCAGGGTAACTTGCTTGCGGGTTCTGACTACATACGAAGGACAACAGGCGCGGAAGTTTTCGGACTCACTCAGCCTTTACTGCTCACGTCATCAGGGACTAAGTTCGGGAAAACTGAGGCCGGAGCTGTCTGGCTTGACCCGGAGAAAACCAGCCCTTACCGTTTCTATCAGTTCTGGTTCAACACAGAGGACAAAGACGCAGAAAGACTCTTAAAGCTCTATACGTTCCTTCCGATTGACGAAATCAAAACGATAATGGCCGAACACAACCAGTCCCCCGAAAAAAGAGTCGCACAGAAGAAATTAGCCTATGAGGTTACAGCGACAGTACACGGAGTCGAAACGGCTAAAAGCGTAATCACAGCGAGCGAGATTCTTTTCAACCCTAAAATTGATTTTGCTGACGTTAGCGGGGAAACTTGCGGAATGCTCAAATCTGAAGTCCCTTACACGAAACTTGAAGGCGTGAGTCTTCCTGCGGGAGTCGTGGGAATATTGTCGGCTTCGGGTGCTTGCGAGTCAAACGGAGAGGCTAAACGCGCAATACGTCAGGGCGGAGTCTCGGTCAACGGCGTGAAGATTACGGACGAGAAAGCAGAGATTACCCCGTCAATGCTCGTTGCGGAAAAATATTTGTTCCTCAGAATAGGCCGGAAAAAATTCAACATGGCCGAAATCGCGTAACAATGCACACATGCACATGGTATATATCAGACTCCGTAAGTGATGTTCTAGCACAGGTCATTAAGGACATGGCAGCAGCTCTGCGGAGTCATTCGCGGAATATAGATCTTGATGTCATAAGCGCAAAGGAAAGTTACAAGGCCGGATTTGAGCGCGTGAGAAATATTTTCAGGAAGCGTGAAATATGGCACTTGTTCGGGCGTGCTCCGTTGTGGTGGCGTATAGTGAGGATTCATTCGCGGACAGTTCACACACTCTTGGAGAAAACGAACTGGGCCGGGCATCCTTCAAGATTCTTCAACGAGGGCGCGAAATCGGGTGAGGCTGTAATATTCCCTGTCTTTGACCCTTTAAGCAGTTACAGCGAGGACGGGAAGAAAGCTGTATTCATTCGGGACGGAAGGAAGATTCCAGAGGGTGATTACGAGGTTGCAGACATAACAGAGAGACTATTACGGCCTGAAGCACTGAGCGGAATATACATTGCGAACGACACAGGGCCGCGCGAGGCAATGAGGGCAGGAATACTCACGATGAGGGGAGTTGCTGTAGCGTCGGAGAAGTCCGGGTATCTCGATGAAATTTTAGGGCCTGACGGTTATTTCCTGATACGTGATGAGGAAGATTTGCCCCGAATAATTCAGCAGGGACTCGGCAACAGGGGGAAGCATATCGCAATGACAGCGCGTCATTTCCTCAATTCTAGACGGTCTCACGAACGCTGTACGAACTCGCTAATATCGCTTTACAGGAAAGTCATAGCAGAATGAGCAAGCTAGCAGTTAAGGCCATAAAGTTATTTGAGCATTTTGCGGACACCGGCACTAAAGGGAGAATCACGCAAAAATTTCTGTCTGGACTCCTAAAGATGATTCACCCCCGTGCTAAGGTCGTTGATGAGAATCTCAAGCTCGCATACCCTGAAGCCCCGTCCCAATGGAGGAAGGATATTCGCTCGGCCATGTATGAGAATCTAGCGTGGACGATAACGGAGATATTAGCCCTTCAGCGCGACCCGTCGCAGATTTTCGGCTGGGTGAAAACTATCGGGAATCCCGAAATTGCTGATGAGCTTATGGACTCGAAGAAGGGAGCTTTATTTGTGTCGGCTCATTTCGGGAACTGGGAGATTATGGCGGCTTGGTACGGTCAGTATACGAAGAGGCGAAATCATCAGATGTACGTTGTAGCACAGCCGATTCACGACAAAGACATATCAGAGTACATTGACAGTTTGCGGAATCGAATGGGTGTTGACCTTTTGCCGACAGATTACTCGGTGCAGAAATATGCGCGTCTCCTCAAAGCGGGGAATCATATTGCGCTCCTTAATGATGTTGCGGGATACGGTGAAATGATTGTGCCTTTCATGGGGCATGACGCAACTAACATTCCCGGCCCGGCTATAATGGCTATGCTTTCGGGAGTGCCGATAATCCCGGTATGCATTTACAGGAACGCACCGTTTGAGCATGAGATAGAGTTTTTCCCGCCAATCGAAATGCCCGACACGAAATTGCCGCGTGAGGAGAGACTCCGAAAGATTATTCTTGAGTGCAACCTCGCTATAGAGAGATTCATACGGAGAAGGCCGGAATTATGGTTCTGGCTTCACAAAAGATGGAGGCCGTAAAATGTTATTGAGCAGGGATTTCACGTTTGACGCAGCGCATAATCTCATACACTATCACGGGAAATGCGAGAAACTTCACGGGCATACGTACAGGCTGAGAGTCGTTGTTGAGGGAACGCCGGACTCTGAGGGAATGATTATCGACTTCACGGAGCTTAAAGCCATAGTGAATGAGAATGTACTCTCACGGCTTGACCATGCTTATATCAATGACATAATCCCCCAGCCAAGTGCGGAGAATATAGCGTTATGGGTTTGGGGAGAGCTTGAAGGGCGTGTGAAGAGGGAAAATTGCGGATTGTATGAGATTCATGTTTGGGAGACCGCTAACAGCCGCGTGATTCTCAGGAAGGAGGATATGATCAAATGAAAGACGTACAGAAAGAATATGACTCCCGAAACATCTCCATAGACCGGGTCGGAGTCCGAAACGTAAATTACCCGATAATCACCCTCTACCACGACGGCGGAACTCAAAGCACAATCGCAAGAATCTCAATGAGCGTAATGTTGCCCCGTGAATATCGCGGTACACACATGAGCCGATTTATTGAGACTCTCGAAGAATATCGCGGCCGTGTCTCCCCTCACAACCTTGAAGGCTTCACGCGACGTTTGTGCGAAAAGTTGAACGCCTCAGAAAGCTCCGTAAGATTCCGTTTCCCCTATTACTTCAGGAAGAAAGCCCCCGTATCAGGAATCGAAAGCTACAGCAAGTGCGACATTGATTTACAGGCAAATTACATCATGGGTCAGCATCTCGATATGGTTACGGGACTCTCTCTAAGTGTTCAGACATTGTGCCCTTGCTCAAAGGAAATCTCGCAGTACGGTGCGCACAATCAGCGTGCAGTCGTCTCACTCAAAGTACGCTGCAAGGGTCTCGTATGGTTCGAGGAACTTATAGCGATGATTGAGGAGTCAGCTTCTTCACCCCTTTATACACTCCTGAAACGAGAGGACGAGAAATTCATTACCGAACACGCCTACGAGAATCCCAGATTTGTTGAGGACGTTATACGGGAATTAGCGGTGAGACTCGACTCTGATGAGCGTATCACGTGGTACAGCGCAAGCGTTGAGAGCGAAGAGAGCATACACGATCACAGCGCATTCGCGGAGATTGAGCGCACTAAATGAGCCGGAAAAAAAGAAGGGGACTCCCTCAGCGTTTGCTGTATTATTCGTTATTCGTATTCATATTCATAATGGCTTACAGGGTCTACCGGACATGGTACGAGGATTACAAGTTTTCACACCCGCGAATCATTGAGGCCGTTACGATAAATTACAGCGAGGAACAGCCCCTTAACGGTATATTATTGTGGGACGAACAGTTAATCTACGCGACAAAAAGCGGCTTCCTTTCGTACCCTTCACCACGTCCGCGAATGGTAGCAAAGGGTGAAATTCTTGCGGCCATTGACGGCTCTGCAATTTACGCACCTTACCCGGCATATTTTTATCCCGGTCTTGACGGTCAGGAAGGAAACTGGGTCTACCCAAAACTATGGCCTGATTTCGCGCCTTACCCTGATTTCGAGGACTCAAAGCTCATCGAGAACGGTACGTACCTTCAGAGAGGAGAGCCGATCGGGAAATTGATTCCCCAGCCGCAAATTTTGAGGTGCATAACCTATCTTGATACATCGCCTTCACTCGAACGGGCATTGAAGGACAAGAACAGCCCCACGATAAGAATACGTACTGAGGACGAAGGAAAAGAACGTAAAGCCGAAGTTGTAGCGGTAAAATCTTCAGGGCAGAAACTCAAAGTATATTTGAGGCTTCCATTTTTCCCGCCGAATCTGCTCAAATCGAGAAGGTTTAATGCCAGCGTTATCACGGATATTCAGAAAGGGATTTTAGTTCCAGACACGGCAGTTATAACCCGCGACGGTAAAAACAAAGTCTTCATTCTTCAGGGAAACAGCCTTATCTCACAGGATATTGAAGGGTTTCCGGCTGACGAGGAAAATTTTTTCATCGAGAAAGGAGTCAGGCACGGAGACAAACTAATACTTGACGCAGGAGCAATAAAAGATGAAAACGGGAGGATATGGTAAAAAATGAATGCAGAAGAAATACTTTCAAGAATCGAAAACGCAATGTCAAAATCAGGCCGTAAAGACAAAGTATTTTTCGCAGCCGTCAGCAAAACACGAACTGTTGACGAAATGAAGGAGGCCGAAAAGATTCCGTTTGTTGACTTCTTCGGGGAAAACAGAGTCCAGGAAGCCGAGTCAAAACGAAAAGTTTACGGAGAATCCCGAATCCCTTGGCGTTTAATCGGACATCTTCAGGCGAACAAAGCACGTAAAGCCGCAGAAATTTTTGACACGATAGACAGCATAGACTCTCCCGAACTCGCAGCGAGACTCAGCCGTATAGCTGGCGAACTCGGTAAAGTTATCCCCGTCCTAATCGAAGTCAACACTTCAGGCGAGGCCAGCAAATCAGGAGTTGACCCCGCGAATTTCACGGAACTTCTTGACGCTGTAATCTCTCAGGAAAATTTGAGGCTTGACGGATTAATGACTGTAGGGCCGATTACTGATGATGAACGTGGAATCAGGAATGCTTTTGCGAATCTGAGGACTCTTTCTGAGAATGCGCGAAAAAAAACGGGGCTTGAATTGCCGGTGCTTTCTATGGGAATGAGCGGTGATTTTGAGCTTGCGATTCTTGAGGGAAGCACGATGATTCGAATCGGGACTCTTCTTTTCGGGCCGAGAGATTACAGACATTCTTAAACGGCCCTTAAACGGCCCCACAATGTTAAGCACAAGAGAACGGCGGAAAAAAATTGGACGGCCTCCCATGTCCTGAGAGCACCGCCCATTTTCGTCATTTCGTCATTCTGTTAGCCGATTTCCGCAATGAGTTTCTCCACAGCCTCGTGAGCATCTGCAGGGAGCTTATCGATTCCGCC
>JAFSLR010000302.1 GCA_017448375.1 Synergistaceae bacterium
CAGAATGTCCGCGCCTTGCAGCTTCCTTGAGCCATATAACGGCCTCCCTGCGATTTTCCTTTGTGCCTTCACCGCGACCGTACATTATCGCAAGATTGTATTGTGCCTGAGCGTCTCCTTTAACCGCAGCTTTTGTGTACCAATCGAAAGCCTTCCGTAAATCCTTTTCGACTCCGTCCCCGTTGTAGTACATCACTCCGAGATTGTATTGTGCTTCAGGGAGTCCCTGCTTTGCGGCTTTGGTGTAAAGTTCTGCGGCTTTAGCTTTGTCCTGAATAACACCGTTACCGTTCCTGTACATTTGGGCGAGGTTATACTGAGCGTTTGAATGTCCGTTTTCAGCTGCCATTGCGTACCATTTGGCGGCCTCTGATATGTCTTGACTGACTATTTCACCGTTATTGTAGAGATTTCCGAGCCTGAACTGGGACTCAGAGTCTCCGCTTTCAGCCTTCCTCTGAAGATTGTAGACCATCGACAGCCCCCGTAATGCCCTCAAAACACCGCCGGAATCCTCAGCGAATGCCGTAACAGCTCCAAGAAGAATTACAGCGCACATAACAGCCGCAAACTTTCTTAACATGAAAAATCTTCCTCCCGTAATAATTTCTGAACATAATAATAACAGCTCCGAAGAATTTTCTCACTCCGAAGCTGCTTTTGCCTGAAATTTTCCGGGCGTTACTGCTTAACGTAGCCTTCTCCAGATTTCGTTACGCTGATAATTCCCGGTGTCATTATGTGCATTCCGGCAACGGGAATATTCTTCCACGCGGCATAATCGAGAAGGAATTTTCTTGACTGCACGGCCTTCACGGGGTCAACGTCATACTTCACTGCGACATCAGGGTGAGGAAGCTGAATCGTCTGGAAGTGCATAATGTCCCCAGCGATAATGATTTTCTCCCCGCCGGACTCCGCGAGGAATGAAACATGGCCGGGCGTATGTCCTGCCGTATCAATCGCCCTGACTCCCGCGACAACTTCATCGCCGAACGCAAACTGATTCACCCTGTACATATTCAGCGCGGAAATTACGCCTTCATTCTTGAGCTCATTGACCCAGTAATCATACTCAGGCTTTGAGACGTAGACTTCGGCATTCGGGAATGACGCTTTGCCCTCAGAGTTCACGAGTCCGCCGTAATGATCCCCGTGAAGGTGCGTAAGAAGAATCATCTTCACGTTTTCGGGACTGACTCCGTTTTTCGCAAGCTCTGCGGGAATGTTGCCTGCGCGTAATCCCGTGTCGAAAAGGATTCCGTTATCCCCGACCTTGACCCAGAACGCGAGAATCTGACTCAGCATTTTTCCTTCAGGGAAGTATTCAGCCTTGAGAGTGTCGGAAGCATTCAGCAGAAGACCCGTATCACTCTGCCCCTGAGTTTCAACGAGAGTTGTTACTTCAAGCCCCCCAGCAAAAGCACATGAGGCCATGAGAACGGAAACAGCGAGCGCGAAAATTATTTTTGTCATTTGGACTCCTCCTAATTATGGGAAAATTTTTCACCTGAATTATAACAGCACAAAAACTTTTCCGTGAGAAATAACTTGACGGGGGGAAAAAAGATAGTATAATTTCTTTTCGTCATGCCTCACCCTTTCAGTGCGGGGGTGGCGGAATTGGTAGACGCGCAAGACTAAGGATCTTGTGGCCAATTAAGTGCTGTGGGAGTTCGATTCTCCCCCTCCGCACCATTAGATAACAATAATCCCTCTGGTTAATTAACTGGAGGGGTTTCGCTTTTCTGGACAGGAAAAAATTCCCCCCGAATGTTTCAGAGGGAAGACGGGAATATCTGCGGTGTTTAAGACTTTTGTGCTACGGCTTTTCGTGTTACAGCCTTTCGTGTTACGGGAGAACTTCCAGCCAATAGCCGTCGGGGTCCTGAATGAAGTAAATCCCCATGTCGTGATTCTCGAAGCATATGCAGCCCATTTCGCTGTGAAGTTTGTGCGCCGCCTCGAAATCGTCAGCCCTGAATGCAAGGTGAAATTCTTCCTCGCCGATGTCGTATTTTTGGGGGTGATCCTTGAGCCACGTCAATTCAAGCTCGAAATCTGACTCTTCATTCCCGATGTATACGATGATGAATGAGCCGTCTTGGGCTTCCTTTCGGTGTTTCTCAGTGAGGCCGAGTGCTTTTTTGTAGAAGTCAAGCGAGCGGTTAATGTCCTGTACGTTGTAATTCTCGTGAATCATCTTGAATTTCATTACAGTAAATCCTCCTTTGTTCTTTTACGTGGATTATATTATTATACCCTCAAAAGAGGTGATTTTGATGAAGGGAAATATAAATCTCGTACATCTTGAGAGTGTCAATTATTCTTGCAGGCTTGACGGAATGTTTAATCTTGAGACTGCGGAGAAGGTTCGGGCTTTTCATTCCACAATACCCGGCTATAATACAACGCCTTTAGTCAGCCTTCAGAATCTCGCGGAATTTCTCGGCCTTAAATCTTTTCACGTCAAGAATGAAAGTTACCGTTTCGGCCTTAATGCGTTTAAGTGTCTGGGCGGAAGCTGGTGCATTGCGAATTATATCGCGGAGAAGATCGGCATTCCTGAAAGTGAGATTACGTTTGAGAGAGTCAAAAGTGATGACGTTCGCGGGAAAATGAACGGAGTTAAATTTGTTACGGCTACGGACGGCAATCACGGACGCGGAATCGCTTGGACTGCGAATAAGCTCGGATTCGGCAGCGTAGTTTTCATGCCGAAAGGAACAGCGCGGGAACGTCTCGAAAATATTCAGGCTCTAGGCTCTGAAGCGTCAATCACGGACATGAATTATGACAGCACAGTCCAGCACGCAAAATCATTCGCTGAGTCTCACGGCTGGCCTTTGGTGCAGGATACGGCGTTCAATGGCTATGAGGATATACCGTTGAGAATCATGCAGGGTTATCTGACGATGGCACTTGAGGCAGCAGAGTCCCTCAAAGAAGCTCCGACTCATATATTCCTTCAGGCTGGAGTCGGGTCAATGGCAGGGGCTTTAGCGTCATTTTTCGCGCAGTACTACGATAACCGCCCAATCATCACAATCATAGAACCTAATAACGCGGACTGCATTTTCAGGACAGCACGTGCGAATGACGGAGAACTTCACGCCGTAACAGGAAGCCTCAAAACGATAATGGCAGGTCTTGCGTGCGGAGTTCCTTGTACGGTTGCTTGGGAACTTCTCAAGTCTCATGCTGAAAATTATATCTCAATGCCTGATTATGTAGCTGCTGAAGGAATGCGTATTCTTGGGAATCCTTTGGGAGATGATGAGCGTATAATTTCGGGTGAGAGCGGAGCAAGTACGGCGGGTTTTGTCTGCGAACTCATGAGGAATAACGCGCTTGATTATATTCGTGAGACTCTGAATGCTGACGGGGACTCAAGGGTA
>JAFSLR010000303.1 GCA_017448375.1 Synergistaceae bacterium
ACAGCCCGTATACTTTGCGAAATTCAAAATTGCAGTGAGGTATTATTATCAGGTGCTAAAAGACAAGCCCGCAAGAAAATTAAGGCAGGAAAGCCTAGCGAAAATCATAGAATCTAATCCCATGATTACGGACAATGAATTAGCTTCCCGACTCGGAGTCAGCATTTCAACCGTGAGGCTTGACCGTGCATTAATGGGAGTACCCGAACTCCGCGAGCGCATTCGCACAATGGCACAAAACGCTATGAGCAAATTACAGTCCCTGAGTCCCGCTGAAGTCATAGGAGACCTCTTAGAGCTTGAGCCGGATAAATGGGCATTGTCTGTCCTCCGCACCGCTAAGGATATGGCCTTCAGGTTCACGGACATTGTGAGCGACAACTACATTTACGCTCAGGCCGGCTCAATCGCTGTCGCAGTCATCAACGCCGCTGAAGTCATCATCGAGTCAATGCGGGGACATTACAGCGGTCATGCTCACGTAGGGGATATACTCATTGCGCGGGCTAAAGTCGGTGTCAATCATGACGGCAAAAAGATTGTCAGCGTTCGCACAAAAGCAGGGGACAAAGAAATTTTCGTGGGCCGTTTCATCATTGAGATACTCAGACAGGAAGCAGGTGAATAATCTTTGAGCAGAAAAATCACAATAGCACTTGACGCAATGGGAGGAGATAACGCGCCTTCCGAAATCTGCAAGGGAGCTTATGAGGCCTGCAAGAAGTATGACGATATAGAGATTATACTCACGGGCGACACCGAGCGCATAAAATCATGCCTCACTCCCCACGAACGTATACATATTGAACACGCAGGCGAAATCATTGACCCTGACGAACACCCCGCTAACGCTATCCGCCGGAAAAAAGATTCAAGCCTCCGTGTTGCTATGGAAATGGTCAGGCGCGGAGACGCTCAGGGCTGTATCAGCGCAGGGAGTACAGGCGCAATCGTTGCAGGTGGAGTCCTCGTTGTGGGACGTATTGAAGGGATTGACAGACCAGCGTTAGGCGTTCCGATTCCGTCAGCCGACAAGGTATCATTCACTCTTGATGTCGGCGCAACAGTACGGTGCAGGCCGGAAAATCTCTTGCAGTTCGCTCTTATGGGCAGCGTTTATTCGCGCAAAATATTGGGCGTTGAAAATCCCGTAGTCAAATTGTTGTCGAACGGAAGCGAAGACATTAAAGGCGATGACACAGTGCTTGCAGCCCGCGAGCTTATCGAGAAACAGAATACTATGAACTTCTGCGGATATATCGAGGGTAACGAGTTACTTTTCGGGAAGGCTGACGTTGTAGTTTGCGACGGTTTCAACGGCAACATTGCTCTCAAATTGGGCGAAGGTTTGATACAGTGCTTGAAGTCGATGTTAAGCGAGGAAGTACGCAAATCCCTAATGGCAAAAGCAGGGATATTATTGTTAGCTCCGACCGTCAAAAAACTTTTAGCCCGTTTCAATTACGAGAAATACGGCGGGACTCCGTTGCTAGGGGTGAAAGGCGCGGTGCTTAAAGCTCATGGCCGATCCAAATCGCCCGCAATAGTCAGCGCAATATCAGCCGCAAGGAAATTCATAGCCGAAGACGGAACAGAACAAATTAACCGTGAAATATAGAGAGGTGAAATAATGATAAAATCAAAAAACAGCCAGACGGCTCAA
Organism: Synergistaceae bacterium; assembly: GCA_017448375.1. Taxonomy (GTDB): domain Bacteria; phylum Synergistota; class Synergistia; order Synergistales; family Aminobacteriaceae; genus JAFUXM01. Next base: position 1,664 of record JAFSLR010000303.1, read on the forward strand.
AGCATAATCAAAGCACCTTTTACTCTTAAAGGTGAAAAGAACCGCATATGCAAACTTTTAGGCACTGAGTATCCCATCGTACAGGGCGGAATGGCATGGGTAGCAAACGCCGAATTAGCTTCAGCCGTAAGCAACGCTGGCGGATTAGGTATCATAGCAGCAGCCGCAACTCCTCCAGACATCTTAGAGCAGGAAATAATCAAGGCCAAAGAGCTAATCGAACCCGGTAAACCTTTCGGCCTCAACATTATGCTCATGTCCCCTACAGCCGAAAGCGCGTTAGAAGTAGCCGTTAAGCACAGAGTCCCCGTAGTAACTACAGGTGCAGGAAGCCCCGGTAAGTGTCTCGAACGCCTTAAACCTTTAGGGACAATCGTAATGCCCGTTGTAGCGTCCGTAACTCAGGCTCGAAGAGTCGAAAAGCAAGGGGCTGACGCGGTAATCGCTGAGGGAATGGAAGCCGGAGGACATATCGGTGAGCTTACGACAATGGTACTTACCCCGCAGATCTCACAGGCCGTGAAGATTCCCGTGATATGTGCCGGCGGTGTCGCTGACGGACGCGGAATTGTTGCTGCGTTCGCGCTGGGTGCTGAAGGCGTGCAAGTAGGTACGAGATTCATATGCTGTGAAGAGTGCACCGTTCACCCGAACTACAAGAAAGCCGTTGTTGACGCTCGCGACAGGTCAACCGTTATCACAGGTCAGAGCTTAGGCCATCCCGTGAGATGTTTGCGGAACAAACTTTCAATGGAATTTGAGAGACTCGAATACGAACGCGCACCAGCGTCCCAGATTGAAGCATTAGGGACGGGGAAATTACGCGCGGCAGTTGTTGACGGCGATACTGAATGGGGCTCCCTAATGTCGGGTCAAAGTGCCGCAATGGTCAATGACATTCTCCCGGCAAAAACGATAATTCAGCGAATGTTCAGCGAGGCAGAAGAAGTTGTGCGGAATATC
>JAFSLR010000039.1 GCA_017448375.1 Synergistaceae bacterium
AGCATAACCATACAAGTCCAGGGGACGACGATATAAAGCACGCCCGAAACTACAGCCCCCGAATTAAACACCGCATAGCTTGTGCCCGCTGTCATTTGCCGCCTGAAAACTTCAACAACAAATACGGTGCAGACGCAGAGAGCGAGAATCATACCGAGTACAATGGGCTGAGGGTTCTCCTGAATCGCCGCAATCATGAACGCAAGCGAAAATATATACCCGACTCCCGGTGAGATTCTCACGCCTTTATGTTTCCCGACAAGCCTGTAATATTCTCCGAGAGACATTAGCGCGATTATTCCGGCTATGAACGCCCAGATGTAACCGCCTTCGCCAATCCCCCAGAGAATAACGACAACTATTCCGATGCTGCTTAAAGTCCGCAAACGTAATTCCCTGTCAGCTTTTAACCCCGCCATAACGGCGATCCCTCCCTGCGTAATCTGAAAGTGCTTTCATGAGTTCTTCCTCTCCGAAATCCGGCCAGTGTGTATTTGTGAAATAATACTCGCTGTATGCGCTTTCCCATAACCAGAAATTGCTCAACCTTAATTCACCGCTTGTGCGTATGATTAAATCGGGGTCGGGGACATCGGGAAGGTAGAAATGTTTTCGGAGGTCTTCTTCTGTTACGGGGAGATGAGGATTTGAGGCAATGAGGGAGTTCACAGCGTCTAATATCTCAGCGCGTCCGCCGTAATTGAGGCACACAACGAGGTCAATAATCTTTTCGTCCTTCGTGTAATCTTCAGCCCATTCCATGAGGCTTAATATTTCGGGTGGGATTCTGTCTCTTCGTCCGCAGAAACGTAACCTTGCGCCTTCCTCTTTGACTTCTTTGACTTTCTTCTTGAGGTAATACCCGAATATTCTCATAAGCCCGGTAACTTCCATGACTGGCCTGTTCCAGTTTTCCGTTGAGAATGCGTAGACGGAGAAGTAACGAATCTTTTCGCGTTTCACAAGCCTTACCATTTCTTCAAACCTGTGAACACCTGCCCTGTGTCCCATGAGTCTGGGAAGGTTTCTGCTTTTCGCCCATCGTCCGTTACCGTCAAGGATTATTGCGAGATGACGGGGGATTTTCTGAATGTCTGCCAATTTTGCCAGCTCCTTTTGTGAATGTCATTAATTTTTCAGGCTGTCTATTTTTGCCTTTAATGCTCTTACGTCATGCCACGTTAAATCTTTGGGGCTTCCTTTTGCACGTGAATCGTTCCTCAATAAATAGCTTGGGTGAAACATCGGGAATAATTTTATACCGCGCCAGTCAATCCACTGACCTCTGAGACTCGTTATGCCCTGAGTAGTTTTGAGAAGCCATTGTGTCGGAACGTTCCCCAAAGTAACAACTATATCAGGGTGAAGCAATAATAATTGAGCCTCAAGAAATTCATTACACGCTGCTGCTTCTTCGCGCGTAGGGTTTCTGTTATCAGGGGGACGGCATTTAACTACGTTTGTGATGTAAAGACTTTCGCGGGGAATCTTTCCTCCGTCCTGAAGTATGCTTGTGAGGAGCATTCCAGCTTTGCCGATGAAAGGTCTTCCATTAGCGTCCTCATCAGCCCCCGGGCCTTCACCGACAACAACGACCCTGCAATTTTCCGTAGGGCCTTCACCGAAAACGATATTGTGCCTTCTTTCACACAAACCGCAATTCCGGCACTCATTTACTTTCTGCTTTAATTCGTCTAATGCTGTATTAATATCCATGTCATAAAAATATCTCGTTTACTCTTATATTAACCTGCCTGATTTCCATTCCTGTAAAATAACTAAGTCCCATTCGTAATTTTCTCTGTAAAGTTTTTGCGATTGAAAGTGCACTCCTTCCCGAAAGATTAAGATCTATTTCAACATTTAATGATATTCTGTCCTCGTCCGTCTCAATGTCAAGGCTTCTAATTTTCCTGACGTGGTTTCTGAGCTCAAGAAGTTTCCTGCACATCTCTAATAATGCTTCAGTGCCTATTGTTACTTTACCATTGAAACTGAAAAGGGGTTTAACGATTGTGTTGCGTGATTCTTCCTTGTCCCTTCCCTTGAAGAACCCGCGAATCTGGCTGACTAATTTTCCTGCAAAATTCTGCTGAATCTGAGCTTTTGCCGCCGGAACAACGTGCTGTTTTTTCTCTTTTCGTTCGCGTAATGCTGCTTCTATTTCTTCGGGTGATGAAACGTCCGAGATTTTGATTATTTTTGAGGGGGAATTGAGTCCGAGACGTGCTGTAATTTTTTCGGCCATGCCTTCAGATGTTGCGAGTATCATAATTTTTGACGGCTGATTTTTCGTGAGGTAATTTGCTACTTCGTCTCTGTGTTCGGGGTATTCAAAGATTGCGCGTTTGATTGCACGTAACCTGTTAATCTCAGATTTTGCGCTTCTTCCCGCCAATATTCTCCCGCGTGAAATTACGAGTCCGTCATCAATAATTACATCAATACCATTCTGACGGGCGACCATTGTAGCACGATGGCTTTTGCCAGTTCCCGCCGGGCCTATGAAAGCAGTAACCTCAATTTCAGACAAGCTCAACCCTTGCACCTAAACCGCGTAATTTCTGGTCAATCGCTTCATACCCCCGCCAAACGTGAATCATATCATCGACTCTTGTCTCGCCTTCAGCCGAAAGCCCCGCGATAATCAGCGCAGCTCCTGCCCGAAGATCTGTAGCCTTAACGCTTGCGCCCTGTAACTTGTCGACACCGCGAATGATTGCAACGTCCCTCGAAATCTGAATATCAGCACCCATTCGGTTAAGTTCCTGAGCGTATAAGAATCTTGCCTGAAAAACGCTTTCTTCGATTGTGCTGACTCCTTTTGCGGTTGAGAGAGCTGCTGCCATTTGGGGCTGTGAATCTGTTGGGAAGCCGGGATAAGGCATAGTTTTAACGGAGACGGGATGAAGTTTCTTCTTTGAGGGGAAAATCTCAACGGTGCTTTTCTTGACGGAAAATTTTGCGCCTGACTCCTCAAGTTTAGCGAGAATAGCGTCAATATGACCCGGCACTAAATCTTCGACCTTAATGTGTCCGTTCGTCATTACGCCCGCAAGAATGTAAGTACATGCTTCGATTCGGTCAGGGATTACACGTTCGCGGCCTGAATGAGCGCGGTCGATTCCGATTATGCGGACTCCTCCTGCGCCTTCGGATTCGACGGTAACGCCAATGCACCGTAAGACCGCAGCAAGGTTGTCGATTTCGGGTTCACGTGCAACGTTCTCGATGATGGTTTCACCCTGAGCTAGTGAAGCGGCCATCATGAGGTTTTCTGTTGCGCCTACTGAGGGGAAATCGAGATATATTCTACGGCCTCTGAGTCTTCCTTTGACGCTGGCGTGAACGACTCCGTTCTGAATGTCAATTTCCGCTCCCATTTGCTTTAGGCCTTTGAGGTGCAAATCGATGGGACGGCTTCCGATTGAGCATCCTCCGGGCAGGGGTAAAGAGACTTTGCCGCAGTTTGCGAGTAGAGGGCCTAATACGAGAGATGACGCTCTCATTTTGCGTGCGAGAGTCTCTGAGACTTCATACTTGAGTTCTTCGGGAGTATGGAAGATGACCTGCGAGGATTTGGAGTCGCGGTTAATTTCGGTCTCAACGCCGAGTGATTCGAGGGTCTCAATCATCGTGTGAATGTCGTAGAGATCCGGGACGTTATCGAGGGTTAGAGTCTCGCCTTTAAGGAGGAGGCATACGGCCATGACGGGGAGGGCAGCATTTTTTGCGCCCTGAGTTTTTACTGTACCGCTGAGGGGTATACCTCCGTTAATTTTCATAGTGTTGAATATGGCTAATCACCTGCCTAATATTTTAATTTTTCCAGAGCTTGTTGACATACTGAGCTGCACTTTCCGCAGACAGTCCGAAATCTTCAGCTAGCATATTGACGGCTTCTTCGAGGGTAGCTCCGATTCTCTGACACATTTTCACAGTGGCTTCCATTGCACCCTCAATTTTGCCTATCTTTTTGCCTTTTTTTTCGCCTATTTTCTGG
>JAFSLR010000304.1 GCA_017448375.1 Synergistaceae bacterium
AGGCACATTCCGTTATCGCTCACTCCACGACCGTAAAGCCTTGAGCCTCTCACTTCGGGCTTGAACGGATCAAGTGTCCACGCTGATCTGTCGCCTTCGGGAACTACGTCAATATGACTCAGTATGCACAATCTTTGAGACTTCTTCCCTGGATATTCCAGAAATAATGACGGCCTTCTTCCTGACTGCGCTTTCTCATCGTCTACGTGTTCAACTCTGAGCGTTATACCTTTCAGCCCTAACTCATCAATGATTTTCGCAAGTTCGAGAATTTTCGCGTCCTCACCTGTTCCGCCGTTATGGGGGGAAATTGCCGGAAAGCTGCAAAGCCTCGAAAGTGTACCGACCATTAAGCCCTCAAGTTTTGAGACTGAGGTTAATATTTCACCTTTCAATTTTTACTCCTCCTGATTGTTTCTTGTTGATGTGTATTTTACGCCAATTTTATTGAGTTTAGAAACTCGCTGTTGTTGTCCGTCTGTCTCAGCTTGTCGAGAATCAGATTCAACGCTCCGGCCTCATCGACTCCCGCTATTCTCTTGCGCAATATCCATAAGCGTTTGAGTTCCTCATCGGGTATCAGGAGTTCTTCACGCCTCGTCCCTGAGCGCGTTATGTCAATCGCAGGAAATATCCTCTGTTCCGAAAGTTTCCGCGACAAATGAAGCTCCATATTCCCTGTGCCTTTGAACTCTTCATAGATTACGTCATCCATTCTTGAGCCGGTGTCAGTGAGAGCAGTCCCGATTATAGTCAAGCTCCCGCCTTCCTCGAAATTCCTTGCAGCCCCGAAAAATCTCTTCGGGAAATATAATCCTGAAGGGTCAAGTCCTCCCGACAATGTTCGCCCTGAAGGAGGCACAGTAAGGTTTGAAGCTCTTGCCAGTCTCGTAATCGAGTCAAGGAGAATAACAACGTCCCTTTTCGCCTCAACAAGACGTTTTGCCTTTTCAAGCGCAAGATTCGCAACCCTTATATGTTCATCGGCCGGACGGTCAAACGTTGACGCAATAACTTCACCGTCAATCGAACGCGAAATGTCTGTAACTTCTTCGGGTCTCTCGTCAATCAAGAGTGCCATTAGTATTATGTCGGACGAATTTGCTGTGATTGCGCGTGCTATTCGTTTAAGGAGCGTAGTTTTTCCGGCTTTCGGCGGCGAAACAATTAACGCCCTCTGTCCGAGTCCTATCGGCGCAAACATGTCAACGAGTCTTGTCGCCAAATCTTGAGGATCATATTCGAGGCTCAATCTGTGATCCGGGAAAATCGGCGTAAGCTGTGAGAACATTGGCCGTCTCCGTGAATGTTCAGGGTCGGAGAAGTTCACAGTCTCAACCCTCAATAGTGCCTCGTAATGTTCCTGGTCTCTTGGAGGCCGTATGAGTCCCCAAATTACATCGCCATTCCTGAGTCCGAATCTCCGAATCTGTGATGACGACAAATATACGTCGCTGTCAGTCGGGAGCATACCTTTTGGACGGAGGAAGCCGAAATTTTCCGGGAGTATCTCAAGAGTTCCGCCCCCGAAACGGTAATTCATGCTTTCGGCCTGAGCTTTGAGAATTGAGATTATAAGGTCATCTTTTCGCATTGACGGCGGTATGTTGAGGCCGATTTCCTTTGCGAGTTTCCGAAGGTCTCCGATGTTCTTTGACGAAAGCATAGCATATGTATACTTGGGTTTCGGGTGCTGAATAAGTTCGCGCCGACCTCTACGCCTTATCACCGGCCCTGTCTCTGAGGACTGCATAGTTTCGGGCTCATTCTCTGACTCTTCAGCTTCCGAATCATCATACGGCTCATCATTTTCTTCTGTTTCTTCCGGCAAAAAGTCTTCCGGCTCATCATAGCGTGAATCCTCTTGAATTTCGCGCACTTCTTCGCTTATTTCATCTGGAGTTAATTCCGGCGATGGGAATAATTCTTCTGTCATGTCATCCTTCCTTTTGCTTTTTCTTGTTACTGTACGTTTTCTTTTCTGCGCTGTTGTTTCCTGTAATATTTCCTGTGATTCTGATTCTTGTGATTTTGCTTTTCTCGGCATTGAAAATTTTCCTTTTTTTGTGATGGGGAAAGGGGAGCAGTAAATTTCACTCCCCTGAATCTGCGTTGCTAGTTCATTTTGTTCATTAGGCTGAGCATTTCGGGGCTTAACGATTTATGCTCGCTCCATGCTCTTTCAAGCGGGCTGAGTACGAGTTTATGATTGATATTTCCGACCATCATTCCCGATTTCCCGATCATGAGATTCTCTGTAGCAAACGCTCCCATTCTCGTGGCGAGTACAACGTCAAACGATGTCGGATGCCCTCCGCGCTGAATGTACCCCAGAACCGTAACTCTTGCGTCATATCCGCCGGAATCCTGTAATTGTTCGCGCATTTCCTGAGCCGTCATTACGCCTTCAGCAAGTATGATGAGAGTATGACTCCTTCCCTGAACGTATGAACTCTTGAGCCTCTTTGTGAGTTCGCCTATGCTCAGTGGCAGCTCAGGGACAACAACGTATTCGGCCCCAGTGGCAACAGCGACTTCAAGAGCGAGGAACCCTGCATTGCGTCCCATTACCTCAACGACAAAGAGTCTTTCATGGCTCGTGGCTGTGTCGCGCCGCTTCATGATTGCCTCAAGCGCGGTGTTTACGGCTGTATCGAATCCGATTGTCTCGTCAGTTCCGGTGATGTCGTTGTCGATTGTTCCGGGAATACCGATTGTCGGGAAGCCCATATCATGAAGAGCTTTTGCGCCGTGAAATGAACCGTCCCCGCCGATTACAACGAGTCCGTCAATACCTGCTTTCTTCATCTGCTCTAATGCTTCTTCGCGGCCTTCGGGTGTCTTGAAACGCTCACTTCTTGCTGTTTTGAGGATAGTTCCTCCGCTGTGAATTATTCCGCCCACAGCCGCGCGGTCAAGCGTAACGAAATCGCCCTCAATGAGTCCTTCATAGCCGCGCCGTACACCGATGCATTCTTTGTCGTTGAACATGCAGGTTCTTGCGACTGCCCGGACTGCCGCATTCATGCCCGGCGAATCTCCTCCGCTTGTAAGCACTGCGATACGGTCCATCTTAATCATAACTATACTCTTCCTTTCGTAAATTTGTGGGATGACAGATATTTTAACTTTTCGCTACTCTGACTGCAATTCGTCAATTCTTGCATTTACTTCTTTGTATTCTTTGTTGAGTTCTTCGAGTCTCTTTTGGAGAGCGGCTCTTTCCTCGTCAATTTTCCCTGAACGCTTTATGAGCCTGTCAGCTTCGAGTCTGTCGGCGGCTCTTCCGCCTGCGATTTTGCCTCTGTCTTTGGAGAGATCCCATACCCAGAGGACA
>JAFSLR010000305.1 GCA_017448375.1 Synergistaceae bacterium
CCCGTACCCGTAAGCCCGAAGATTATCGTCTTCTCTTCGCCCGTTTCCTTGCACTTCAAAGCCTCGTCAATCGCAACTCGTATCGCATGACTTGACTCCGGCGCGGGCAATATCCCTTCAACCCTCGCGAACATCTCCGCCGCCTCGAAAACGCTGGTCTGTTCAACCGCTACAGCCTCCATAAGCCCGTCATGATAGAGCTGTGAGAGTATGCTGCTCATTCCGTGATAGCGCAATCCGCCCGCATGGTTTGCACTCGGTATGAAGTCATGGCCTAACGTGTACATTTTCGCCATAGGGCAGACCTTCCCTGTGTCGCAGAAGTCATACGCGAATTTCCCCCGCGTGAAGCTCGGACAGCTCGCAGGTTCAACCGCTATAATCCTGTAGTCAGCTTCGCCCCGTAACTTTTCGCCCATGAACGGTGAAATCAGTCCGCCCAAATTCGATCCGCCCCCTGCGCACCCGATGATAATATCCGGCTTAATCCCGTATTTTTTGCACGCCGCGTGAGTCTCAAGCCCTATCACAGACTGGTGCAATAATACCTGATTTAGGACACTCCCTAACACATAACGGTAGCCTTCTGTTGACGTTGCGACTTCTACGGCCTCAGAGATTGCACAGCCGAGTGAGCCTGTTGTGCCGGGGTGGTCAGTGTTGATTTTGCGCCCGATCTCGGTATCCATTGACGGCGACGGCGTAACACTTGCTCCGTATGTCCGCATTACTTCACGCCTGAAAGGTTTTTGCTCATACGAGACTTTCACCATGTAGACTTTGCAGCCGAGTCTGAAGAACGAGCACGCCATTGCAAGAGCCGTACCCCATTGTCCTGCGCCTGTCTCGGTCGTAACGCCTTTGAGTCCCTGTGTCTTTGCGTAATATGCCTGAGCTATTGCGCTGTTCAGTTTGTGGGAACCGGAAGTGTTATTGCCCTCGAATTTGTAGAATATGTGAGCCGGAGTCCCTAAGAGTTCTTCAAGGAAAACGGCATGTACTAACGGAGAAGGACGGTACATCTTGTAGAAGCTGAGTATCTCTTCTGGAATCGGTATGTATGCTGTCGTGTCGTCAAGCTCCTGACGTATAAGCTCATCGCAGAATATCGGCCTCATTTCCTCAAACGTTAAGGGCTTCAGCGTTGCGGGGTGAATGAGGGGTGCGGGCTTGTTCTTCATGTCAGCTCTTACGTTGTACCACGATGACGGAATCTCTGACTCTTCAAGATATATTTTGTACGGTACTTCAGTTTTACTCATGTTAATTCCTCCTGTTTTCGTAATGGCCGTTATTATAGTGCATGGATATATTTTTCTGTGTAGCATTTTTGATATTGTGATTGAGTTTCAATATGTACGTTTCAATTCTCATGCCGTTATCTGTGTTTTGTGGTAGAATTTCTCACAATTACGCCCTGTTGAAATCTCAGGGCATTTTAACATTTCACGTTTCACAAAGGAGTCCTGAATTTCACAATGAGAACAGATTTGCTTGGGCAGGAGAAAAACATCATCAAAATCAAAGCCGAAATAGAAGCCTCCGAGTTCACCAAAGCACTTAACCGCACAATCAATGAACTTGCACAGCAGGGGAATTTTCCCGGATTCAGAAAAGGACATGCTCCCCGCAGAATTATCGAAATGCGTTTCGGACGCGAGGCACTCTACAACGAGGCTATCGAAAAGATTATGAGCGCAGAGCTTCAGCAGGTCATAACCGACTACGAGCTTGAACCAATCGAAACACCAACCCTCAACGTTACAGAGAAAATAGAGGAAGGAAAGCCCGTTATCTGCGAGCTTACTTTCGAGGTAAGGCCGGAAGTTACGTTGCCTGAGATTGACGGAATGGAGATCGAAAAGGTTGTAACAGAAGTTACTGATGCTGACGTTGACAGGCTCTCGAAAAGGATTCAGATTCAGCTCTCGGAAATCAAAGAGGCTGACAGACCCATAAAGGACGGCGATTTAGTTGACGTTGACCTCACAATAAGGGTGCTTAATCCTGACGGTTCAGAGGCCGAAGAACAGCCCAAACCCGTAACAACTCGCGAGAAAATTAATCTTGCTGACGAGACAATAAGGGCTGAAGTTCGCACAGCATTAACCGGGAAATCAAAAGGCGAGGAAGTTTCAGCGGAATTTGACGTTGAGGAAGGACACGCCGACAGAGCATTAGCCGGAAAACACGTAAGCTATAGAATGAAGATTGACACGGTCTCAGAGTACATTCTTCCCGAAATTAACGAAAAGTTTTTCCATGACGTTTTCGGTGAGAACACAGACATCAAAGACGAAGCCGCTTACCGTGAAAGACTCAGGCAGGACATCACCGCAGAAGTTGCACAGGAAAACCAGTCAGACCTCTATAACCGCGCCGTAGATCTCGTTGCGTCAAAGGCAACACTTGAGCTTCCCGACAAATTCATCGAGCGTCAAATCGCCTCAATGCGCCGTGAGGATTCAGACTGGGCAAAGTCAAACGGAATCGATATGGATACAGCTTTCGGAGTCGGTACTGAGGAAGGCCGCAAAGGTTATGAGGCTTTACTGAGGAATCGCGCTGAAGTGGCAGTACGCAACGTTCTTGTGATGGACAAATTAGCCGAGAAGTATGACATTCACATTGAGCAGGAAGACTTAGAGAAGGAATTTGACCGCAGAGCTGAGGAATTGCACGTCTCAAAAGGTTTCGTGGCAAAATATTTCTACGAGAACAAAAACCAGTTAGACCGACTCACTGACCAGTTACGCTGGGACAAAACTGTCGAAGCTATGCTCTCTCACATGGCCGTAAAAGAAGTCAAAGAACTCTCAAAGCCCGAAGAGCCTCATAATCAGGGAGAATAAATCCGAATGTCGTACTACATTCCATACGTAATAGAGCAGACCGGACGCGGCGAAAGAAGCTATGACATTTACAGCCGGCTCTTAAAGGACAGAATAATATTCTTAGGGTCGGAAATTGTTGACGACGTAGCAAACTCAATCGTCGCTCAAATGCTCTTCCTTGAGAGCGAAGACCCCGAAAAGGACATCAACATTTACATCAACAGCCCCGGCGGAAGCGTTACGGCAGGACTCGCGATTTATGACACAATGCAGTACATCAAGCCTCAAGTTTCAACAATCTGTGTCGGACTCGCCGCTAGCATGGCAGCAATTCTCCTCGCAGGTGGCGCAAAGGGTAAACGTCTCGCACTCCCTAACGCCGAAGTGATGATTCATCAGCCTTTGGGGGGCGCAAGAGGTCAGGCAAGCGACATTGAGATTCAAGCGAAGAACATCATCAAGACTAAAGAGAGAATGAACCGTATATTAGCGTCTCACACGGGGCAGGATTACGAGACAATAGCCCGTGATACTGATCGCGATAATTACATGACGGCAGATGAGGCACTGAAATACGGATTAATCGACAAAATTATAGAGGCAAGATAAGATTATGCCTTCAAACAAGAAGAATAATACTAATGATGAAATACGCTGTTCGTTCTGCGGGAAGCCCCGTTCAATGGTCGGCGATATGCTCGAAGGCCCGGGCGGTAACGCGAGAATCTGCGACCAGTGCGTTGCTTTGTGCGGTATCATGATGGCCGGGAAACCTAATCGCGGTGAGAATGCCCCCGATAATCCACAAGAATATTACCCCGGAGCTTATACTGTCGAAGCCATTAACAGAATGATTAAGGAGAACGCAGACTTTCAGCCGGAAAAACCTGACAACGGGAAATCCTCAAACAGTCCCATAAAGCCCCGTGATTTGAGCGGGTATTTAGACCAGTACGTTATCGGGCAGTCGCGGGCAAAGAAAGTTGTCTCCGTAGCAGTCTACAATCATTACCAGCGTGTGAGGAATAATCTTGACAGCAATAACGCAGATGTCGAACTCCAGAAAAGCAACGTATTACTCTTAGGGCCTACGGGTTCGGGGAAGACTCTCATTGCACAGACTTTGGCGAGAAAACTCAACGTCCCTTTTGCGATTGCTGATGCTACTACGCTGACTGAGGCCGGCTATGTCGGTGAAGATGTCGAGAATATTTTGGTGCGACTGTTGCAGGCTGCTGACTATGACTTGAAGGCTGCCGAACGCGGAATAATATATCTTGATGAGATCGACAAAATTTCGCGCAAATCCGAGTCAACATCAATAACCCGTGATGTTTCGGGTGAAGGAGTACAGCAGGCGTTGTTGAAGATTCTTGAGGGAACAATCTCGAACATTCCGCCCAAAGGAGGAAGAAAACATCCCCATCAAGACTTCATACAGATTAACACTGAGAACATACTCTTCATCTGCGGGGGAGCTTTTGACGGACTCGAACCGATAGTAGCAAGAAGAGAATTGCAGAAATCAATCGGCTTCGGCGGAGAGCTTGTACACAAATCCGGCAGCTATGAGATTCTCAGCAAGGTACAGCCTGAAGACCTCGTAACTTACGGATTTATCCCTGAGCTTGTCGGGCGTATACCTGTTCTTGTAACGCTTGAGGAATTAGACAAGGAAGCATTCATCAGAATATTGCAGGAGCCTAAAAATTCGCTTGTAAAACAGTACTCAAAAATTTTCGAGATGGACGGGGTAAACCTTAAATTCACGCCTGAAGCCTTAGAGAGAGTTGCGGAATTAGCCGTTAAACGCAAGACAGGCGCGCGCGGACTCCGTTCAATCATGGAGAATATGATGCTTGATATAGAGTTTGAGCTTCCGTCAATCCCTGACAATGATAAACGGGGAAAAACTCTGATTATTACGCCCGAATACGTTAATGACCCCGTTACACCGCTGAAAGAATTACTGCATGACTGAGAGACTTATCACAAATGCCCGGCTTGAGGCGACATGCTTCACACCGGGCCAGCTTTTGCCCGAAGAGAAAGACATTCCCGAAATAGCGATAGCAGGACGCTCGAACGTGGGAAAATCATCGCTGATTAACGCGCTTTTGGGTGCGAAACTCGCCAAGACTGGACAGACTCCCGGCAAGACAAGAAGCATAAACTTTTACCGCGCTGAGACTCCCGAAGGTGCTGTGAGGTTTGTTGATTTGCCCGGTTACGGTTACGCCAAACGCAGCAAAGATGAGCGTAACGAATGGCAGAGACTCATATCAGCATACATGAACGGACGGGAAAATTTACGGCTTGTGTGTCATCTGGTTGATTTCCGTCATGGTCTCCTCAAGAATGACCGTGAGCTTCAGGAATGGATAAGGGATTGCGGGAAGAATATACTTGTTGTTTTCACGAAAGGCGATAAGATTTCGCGGGGCAAATGGAGGTCAACACGTGAAGGGTATATCAGGGACGGAATGTACTCGTATGATGTTCCCGTGATAACGTCAGCCGAAAAGAAAGAAGGTATTGACGCGCTTTCGGAGTCTCTGGTGAAGTTCCTCAAGAATTATGATAAAATTTCGGAAAGTTGAGCAAAAAGGAGTGTAATAAAATTCGGATATGTTCAGCCAACTGTTAAAGCGAATGGGAAGGAAACTGTCTTCAAATAATGAGTTTCTGATAAGCAGAGGAAAAAAATATTTCGACAGCGGAAAATACTTCAAAGCAGCAGCGTTTACCTTAATGACAATGCCATTCAGCAAAATCCTCAGTCCTGATAGAATTTACAGTTTCATGACATCACCAGAATATTATGATGAGCTTCAAGACCTTCTGAAGATCGGCAAGGCAGAAGGCCATGAGCTTGTAAGAACTGGAAGCGGCCATGACGGAGGATATATTATGCTTGATGATTTTCCGGGCGGAATTGCTTACTCATTCGGGATTGCTAATGATGTCTCGTGGGACAAGGACATGACTTCACGCGGCTATGATGTCTTCATGTACGATCATACGATTGACGGGCTTCCGGAAGAGAACACGCACTTCCACTGGTCAAAGCTGGGAATTGCTGACGGAGTTACGAATGATGACAGACTGAAGACTCTTGAGGAATTAATATCGCGCAACGGCCATGAAGGAAAGCAGGATATGATTCTGAAGATGGACGTTGAAGGGGCAGAATGGGGATTCTTGGAGAGCGTAAAGCCGGAAACGTTATCGCAGTTCAGCCAGATAACATTTGAGATTCACAAAATGATTAATCCTTCCAGCCCTGAACGCCTGCTTAACGGCCTGCGCAAACTCAACAATACACATCAGCTTGTACACCTTCATGCAAATAATTTGAGCTGCTATATTACAGCGGGCGGCAAAACTTTCTGCAATGATCTTGAGGCATCATACGTACTCAGAAGCAAGTATAAGTTTGTTCCCGATTATGACGTGAATCTTCCGCTGGGACTTGATACGCCGAACGAACCCGAATACCCTGAGCTTGAGTTGGGACACTGGAACAGGAAAACAGAAATCGGAGATAAGTTTTCTTTCTCGCCGGGAGTTTTCTTCCAGACGAATTAGACAATGAATATTTCTGAGAAATTATGATATAATCTCGAAAAATTCAGTAGAAAGGACGTAGACAGAGTTGATTTCGGCGGCTATAATCGAACCACGAACCACGCTTATAGTATGCCCTGATAGACCCAAAAATGACAAGAGAAGATTAACGCTCTCACGTGATTGTTGCGTGGGGGCTTTTTTCTGCTCAAATGCGGGGGGA
>JAFSLR010000306.1 GCA_017448375.1 Synergistaceae bacterium
GATCATCATTCTTCAACGAGGACGGCAAAACAGGACTCATCGTTCCCCCGCAAGACCCTCACGCACTCGCAGAGGCTATCAAGAAGATTATTGACGACCCCGAAATGTACAAGAAAATGTCGGAGAACGCCCGAAAACGTGCTGAGAGATTCAGCGAGGAAAGAATGTTGGAAAACTACGAGGAAGTATATCAATTCCTAATGCGGAAAAATGAGCGCAAAGACTCTCATCAATAAGGCGTTAATTGCCTCCAACGCTCTAATCAGGGCAGCTCTAAGACGCAGGAAGACTCCCGAAGCTCACGGAACTTCACGCAAAGTACTCGTGATACTCCAGCAGGTTTTCGGCGATGCAGTAGTGATTAGCGGCTCGCTCAAGGAGTACCCGAAAATTTTTGCGGGGTATGATGTCGTATTTGTCGCGCGTCCTTCCGTCATTAAGTTCCTGAAGGATGTTATGCCTTCCGCTGATGAACTTCACTTTGAGGCCGTCGACTTCAAGAGATTCATTGAGGATTACGGGTATTACCGCGAAATTTCAGCGAGATTCAGAGGTTCGGCGGAAATTCTCATTGTCCCCGTCTCGACTCCGTCAGCCGAAATATTTTCATGCGCTAACGATTCCCCCAGAAAGGTCGCCTCAGTCCGCCCGAATGACATTAAAACCTCGCTGCTTATGTCCCTTCTGTCAAAATTATCGTACACTGAGAAAATCAGACCCGATAAAAACGAAATGACATTACAGCGGCACAGGCAGTTAATCCGCTATCTTGGGGATAAAGATTTTCAGGCAAGACTCCCGCGCCTTAAACACGAGGCAAGAATCATCAATGAGGATCATTACTGCGTTGTCTGCGCTGGAGCGTCAAAGCCCGAAAGATGGTGGCCTGTCGAACGTTTTGCGGAAATAATCAGCTTCATCAATGAAGAATATAATATGAACGTTCACCTTTGCGGGGGACAAGACGAGTCCGAAATAGGCGGAAAACTTCAGGCACTCGCAAAGCACCCTGAGAGAGTCATAAATCACACAGGCCGTACAAGTTTCAAGGAATGGTCATCAATCGTACAGCATTCAGATTTAGTTGTGGCGAATGACAGCGCAACAGCTCACCTTGCCGCCGCTCACAGAGTCAGAACAGTCTGCATTATAGGCGCGTATGAGTTCGTCATGTTCCCGTATAAGGCTGACGTTCTCGAAATGGGAGACAGATTGCCCCTTTGTGTGTATAAGGATATGCCTTGCAGTTATTGCCGGGACAAAAGCTATTTTTCAGGAAGCCTCAACGCCGAATGCATGAAACGTATCAATGACGGGAAATGCGCGCTATGTATTGACGCTGTTACGGCTGATGACGTTAAAGACGCAATAATCAAAATCATGAAAGAAGGATAAATTTTGTCAGGTTCATTAAATGATATTAGGGCAGGTAAAATTCTGGTCGCCGGAGATATTATGCTTGATACATACTTCACGGGCGATGTTGGGAGAATCTCGCCTGAAGCACCCGTTCCAGTTTTCAAGAAGGAGAAAGAACGCAGCGTTTTGGGCGGTGCCGCGAACGTAATCTCAAACCTTTACGCAGCAGAGCAGGATGTTTCTGTTATGTCGTTCACGGGGAATGATGAAGCAGGTGATGAGATTGCAGAATTTTTCAGGCGCATGAACGTAAACACGGATTTACTTTTCAGGCTCAATGACAGGAAGACAACCGTTAAAACACGATTCCTTGCCGGAAACAGTCAGCAGGTTATGCGAATGGACATTGAAGACTCATCGCCCGTTGATGAGAATCTCTGCGCTCAAATGCTCTCAAAGCTGAGGGAAAAAATTTCGGCTGAAAGATTCGACTTGATTCTGCTCTCGGATTACCTCAAAGGGCTTCTGACTTACGATTTCACGCAGGGTGTAATAAAGCTCGCCAATGAGTTCAGCATTCCCGTAATCGTTGACGTTAAAGACCCGAAGACCGAGAAATATTACGGGGCATTCCTGCTCAAACCGAATCTGAATGAGCTTAGGACTCTAACGGGGATTAACGCCCGGACCGATGAAGAGATAATATCAGCCGCCAATCTCTTACGCACAAAGGGCGGTCATAAATACGTTCTCGCGACTTGCGGCCCTCGCGGAATGGTTCTAGCGGGCGAAAACGAATCGTACTTCATCAAGTCATCAGCTCAGGAAGTATTTGACGTTACGGGCGCAGGGGACACAACGATAGCATATTTCGCGGCGTGTATGGCTAACGGCTTCGGAATGCATGAATGCGTTGACATCGCGAACACAGCAGCGGGGATTCAGGTCTCGAAAGTCGGAACATCATTAGTCTACTGGCGTGAAATCCGAAGCGCAATGAGCCGTAAAGCGATTCACGTTGACCAGAAATTACTCAAGGGGAAAGCGTTAAACGAGTTCAGGAAGACTCATGAGGAACAGAGAGTCGTTTTCACAAACGGTTGCTTTGATATTCTCCACGCCGGCCATGTGAAATATTTGCGTGAGGCAGCGAAGCTCGGTGAAGTTCTTGTTGTCGGCCTCAACAGCGATTCTTCCGTCAAAAGGCTCAAAGGCGAGTCCCGTCCCGTAAATTCTCAGGAAGACAGAGCCGAGATATTATGCGCTTTGGGATTTGTTGATTACGTTGTGATTTTCGAGGAAGACACACCGCTTAACCTCATTAAGATTATTCAGCCCGATGTTCTCGTAAAGGGAGGAGATTATACCCCTGACAAGGTAGTCGGTGCTGATTTCGTGGCTTCAAGGGGCGGAGAGTTATTCATTATTCCGTTTGTCAAGGGAAAGTCAACAACTAACATCATCAAGAAAATTGAGGAGATGAAATAATTCATGAATGAATTAATCCGTGAAAGAATCAACGACAGCATAAAGTTAAAGCAATCACTTCTGAATGACTCCGTTCTTCTCGAAAATATATCGCGGGTCGCAGATGAAATTGTTTCGTGCATAAGGAACGGCGGAAAATTAATCCTCTGCGGTAACGGCGGATCAGCTTCGGACGCTCTTCACTTTGCGGGTGAAATCGTAGGGCGTTTCCAGCGTGAGCGCGACTCATGGCCGGCTGTCGTACTTAATGCCGATGTTGCGACGATGACAGCAATCGCCAACGACTATTCGTATGATGAAGTCTTTGCGAGGCAGGCGAATGCACACGCTAACCCGGGCGATATTCTCGTAGGCATAAGCACGAGCGGTAACTCTGAGAACGTACTTCGGGCGGTTAAAGCAGCAAAGTCGAAGGGCGCGAAAACTGTCGCATTACTCGGCAAGGACGGCGGTAAAATCTCACATGAGGCAGATTACCCGTTAATAGTCCGCTGTGATGTTACGGCAAGGGTTCAGGAGTGCCATATCTGTATCATTCACATACTCTGCGAGATAGCCGAGAATATTTTGGCCGATGGGAAATAAAGCAGTATTCCTCGACCGCGACGGGACAATCAACGCCGACAAGAATTATCTCTACAGGGCTGAGGATTTCGAGTTTCTTCCGGGGGCTGTTGAGGCTCTGAGAATGTTGCAGTCTCACGGCTTCCTCCTAATCATAATCACGAATCAGTCGGGAATAGCGCGGGGATATTACACGGAGAATGATTTTCTTTCTCTCACTGAGTGGATGCTTGAAAGACTGAAAGAATCCGGCGTTAATATCGCAAAGGTGTATTATTGTCCTCACCTTCCGGACGCTAAAATCCCGGAGTACCGAAAGATTTGTGATTGCCGTAAACCTGAGACAGGACTCTTTGAGGAGGCTGCGAGGGAGTTTGATGTTGACATGGCGAAAAGTTTTGCGGTCGGCGACAAGATGAGGGACTGTTCGGTCTGCGAGAAAACCGAATGCAGAGGCTTCATCATCGGAGGAAATTCCGTCAGCCCGAAAATCAGAAGCGTATCAAGCCTCCTTGAAGCGGCAAAAATTATCACGGGGAGTGAGTAGTGTAGTAATGAACGTACTAATTAACGTAGGCCCGGGAATAGGGGACATTCTCCAGAAATTGCCGATGGCCTCAGCAGTGAAAGCGCAATACCCTGACGCAAATATAGATTTCCTTATGTGGGCTAATGATCCGCAGAACGTAAAACTCAACGAGCAAATCTTGGAGTGCCAGAATTATGTGAGGAATTTATACTGGTACAACGTTGAATATAAACTTCAATGCGTAAAATTATTGTTTCAGCTCAGAAGGAATCATTACGATTTTGGATTTGTACGGGACGGCGGTCTTCTTCAGGTCAAGGGATTTAAGCCTTCATTCTGGATTTTCCGTATAGTGAGATGGGGAGGCGCGAAGAAAGTTGTCGGCTACATGAAAGATTACGTTGATATTTTTGCTGACGTTCCCGAAACCGCGCACTTCATTGAACGAGACAGGATTACGCTTGACGCTGCCGGATTTACAGCACCGATGACGATGAAGACGATAGACGAGTCAAAACTTGATTTCAGCTTTGAGAACTGCGATAGGCTGAGAGAGTCCGAAAAGGTTATAGCGTTTTCTGTTGGTACAAATTCTTACTTATGGACGGAGAACGGCGTTACCACTGTCTACGATGTAAAGTCATGGGCATATGAAAAATGGGTTGAGCTTTCGTTGATGCTTGCGGAAAAAAATATTGACGTTGTTCTTCTCGGAGGCAATAAGGAGAAAAGAGAGCTTGAAGAGAAAAAAATCTCATTCCCCGAAAACAATCACATCTTTAACTTCATCGGGCGCACGAACATTAAACAGAGTCTTGCGATTCTGAGTCTGTGTTCGTTTGCTGTCGGTGCTGAAGGTGGAATGATGCACTGTGCTTCGGGCCTGGGCGTGAAAACATTGACGGTATTCGGAGGCTCTGACTATCGGAGATGGACTCCGGCTGGAGGCGACATAGTGAATCTCTATCTTGACTGTGCGCCGTGCTTTGCGACAAAACGCGGTGTCTACTGCAAGTATCATAAGTGCCTTGAAGGAATTGATGTTGATATGGTCTTCAAGAGAATCATGGAATTATGGAGTAATGGATAATCTATTTATACTCGCGCTTCTTTACCTGATATATATGGGAGTATCATTCTATATCTTCAACTATAACTTTTTTTCGCCGAGCTTATTTTTCTGCGTGTCAATGTCGGTCATGTTATGTTTTTCGTATTATGCCGGCACTAACTTGGGAATGCTTTTAGCCATAAATATGGAGACGTTCACAATTTTTGCGTGGGGAGGATTTATATTTATTGCGACGGAGTTTATTGTTTACGCAAATCACACGGTTAATCATTTTCATAGCAGTACGATTCAGAATGACTCCCTGAAGTATGAACCGCTCATAATTCATCCTCAAATTCAATGGGCGGCAACGCTTTTCCTTGCGATGTCTTTTCTGGCTTCGGTTGCTCTAGTCCTTATCAACACGGGCGGGGGAAGCTGGAGCGCGAGAATGATAGAGTACAAAGATAAACTTATTTATCACGTTAATGATTTAAGGTACAGATTCATAGTAGCGCAGTTATACAAAATAGGAATCATAATTGCTGACTCGTTCGGCTATGTTCTTGTGTATAATCTCACAGTCTGCAACATTCCCGCAAGAAAGCTCATACTTTATTTTGTAGATGTCTTGCTGTTTGCTTTATTCAGTTCGGTATTTTCAGGTGCGAGACGATCGGCAATAGAATTATTTTTATTCCTTGCAATGATATTTGTTACCCTGAACATGAAACCGGGAGGGAAAAAGAAAATATTAAAGCTCATCGTTAAATCCATTCCTGTTGTGATTATTGCTGCTTCACTCTTCACTATTGCGGGGACATGGATCGGACGTTATGAAAATAAGGGCGGACTTCAGAATGTTGCGGAATATATTTGCGGGGGGCTTTACTCCTTCAACCTTCACATTGACGAGGGAGCATCGACAAAATTATTCGGTCAGGCAAGTTTCTCATATCTCTACGCGATTCCACAGAATATGGGATTAATTCCGCGTGATGATACGATAATGATTACGGGAAAGTTTGACATTTACGGGAACACGGTAACGATTTTCGGACGATGGTACAGGGATTTCGGTGCTATAGGAGTATTTGTTATGACGAGTCTTGTGTCGTGGTTCTACTCGTGGATGTTCTACAGCAAAATAATTTACTCGAACAACATCACAAAGGAACATCACTTAGCGAGAATATATTACTGCCAATGGATGACGGGATTAATATGGGCTGGAGGCGATGACCGTATTGCGCCTTTAATGACAATGGAGACGGTTATATTCGTGATATTTACGGCTTTATTTTTCAAAATGTTTATCAATAAAAATCTAAAATTATTCTAGGAGGATTTAATCTCAAATGCAGATTCATATTACACGGTCTGACGCATTATGGAGTTACGCCGGAACTATTGTCTCAATGGGCGCGAATTTCTTTATGCTACCGTTCCTGATGTATTTCCTTGATGCTGATATGCTCGGATTATGGTATGTTTTCGTCAGCATAGGAACAATCACTTCATTGTTTGATTTCGGATTCGCCGTAACATTCTCAAGAAATATCACTTACTGCTGGAGCGGAGCTTCTGAACTCAAAGAAGAGGACGTTTCATTCTCAGAGGGCGGAGAGCCGAATTACGAGCTGATGAAGGACGTGTTATCGACATCACGTTTTATCTACGCTGTAATTTCATCAATAGCTTTCGTCTTCCTTGCAACTGTCGGGACTCTTTACGTCAAGTACATCACTAAGAGCATTAACGGGAATGTTGCAGTAATTTCGTGGCTGATTTATGCGGCTGCTGTCTTTCTGAATCTCTATTACGGTTATTACGCTTCATTCCTTCGTGGAGTCGGTGCGATAACTCAGGCGAACAAGAACATACTTTACGCCAGAGCAGCTCACATAATATTAATGGTTGTTCTGCTTTTCTGCGGAACGGGGATAATAGGAGCGTGCACGGCATATCTTGCTTACGGAATAGTCTTCAGGCTTCTGGGAAAATATCACTTCTACAAATATCAGGGAATAGGCGAGAAACTTTCGGGCGTTAAGGTTAAGACGACGTTTGCGAAACTCCGAAAAGTATTCCTCATCGTATGGCATAACGCATGGCGGGACGGACTCATCTCAATATGCGATTATTTGTGTTCTCAAGTCTCGGTGATAATATGCTCGGTTTATCTTCCATTGTCTGAGACGGGAGTCTATTCAATCGGCGTTCAGATTGCCACAGCGATAACTCAAATCTCAAAGACTCTCTACACAGCAAAGCAGCCCGAACTCCAGAATGCTTATGTAAACTCTGACATTGAGACAATGAGAAAGACAATGAGATCTATTGTTGTTACATTTCTCGGTCTCTTCGTACTTGGGACAATAGGATTTGTCTTAGTGGGACGGCCGTTATTGAGACTCGTTAAGCCGTCCGCCGTTGTATCAGTTCCGGTGTTCTTGGGGATATGCGCGTATCAAATCATGCTGGGATTCAGGGATTGCCACGCATCATATTTTTCGTGCACAAACAGAATACTCTACCTCAAGAGCTACATTATCTCAGCGGTTGCCGGAGTAATTCTCTCATTCGCGGCCATGAGCATACTTGACGCAGGTGTATGGGGACTGATATTCGCGCAGATAATCAGTCAGGGAGTCTATAACGTATGGTACTGGCCTATGAGAGCGTATCAGGAACTCTACACTACGACCCGGAGATGATTTTTGTTTTCGCTGAAGTCATATGAGATTTCCCGTGCTATTTTCCTGAGCATTGAAACACCGAGATGAACGCTTTTATTCAGCTCGCCTTTTGACTCGTCCTCAAAGGGATTGAATTTCGTACCCTTCCCGTAAAGCTCAATGATAACGGACGAGTCCGAATCCGAGTACGACACTTCAAGCAAAAGATTAACGCTCTCAGCATACATACAGCTCCCGA
Source organism: Synergistaceae bacterium (assembly GCA_017448375.1). Lineage (GTDB taxonomy): Bacteria > Synergistota > Synergistia > Synergistales > Aminobacteriaceae > JAFUXM01. The sequence continues at coordinate 7,929 of JAFSLR010000306.1, forward strand.
AAAGCATCTCGTAAACAAGTTCTTCAACGCAAATTTGGAGCCTGTATGCGCTGTTCTTGCTTAATCCGTATTTCTCCGCAAACTTCTGAATATTTCCCTGAAGCTGAATCAAATCGAAGTCGCAAGTGTCAAACGTAAATGTAAATGATTTCAGCTTCCTGATGAATGCGATAGTTTTCTCGCGCTTTGGATTTTTGAGAATCTCATCGGGCTTTCCTTCCTCGTAAATTTCCCCGTCAGAAATGAAGATTACACGGTCAGCAACATCATTGGCAAAGTTGATATTGTTCGAGACGATAAGCATTGTCAAATCGTGCTTGGCGATCATCTTCATCATAGCTGTAACTTCGTCCGTAACATTGGGGTCGATAGCGTTCTCCGTGTCATCAAAGAGCATAATCTCCGGGTCAGTCATGAGGCTTCTGCAAATGGCTGCCCTTTGACGCTGTCCTTCTGAGAGGTTATGAGGCATATATTTTGCCTTCTCGGTGAGTCCGGCTTTCGAGAGCCATTCATGAGCTTTACCTTCGGCATTTTTCCGCCTTACGCCATAGAGTTTTACTGGAGCGAGACAGAGATTATCGAGTACGTTCAAGTTTGAGAACAGATGAAAATCCTGCGAGAACATTCCGATTTTGCCGTTTTTGCCGTGAAATGACAAGGGCATACC
>JAFSLR010000307.1 GCA_017448375.1 Synergistaceae bacterium
CCTGCCGTCAACATTAACATTCAACAGAATCGGGCGGCATCAGTCGAGGGTGATACGCTCTCTTGTCGTGAACAATAATTCTCCTTGGATGAGATTCACGAAAAGGGGCGATATATACTCAATCCCGATCTCACACGGCGAAGGGAGATTCGTTTGCGGTGAAGACGAGTTCTCAAGGCTCATGATTAACGGGCAAATTGCCGGGCAGTACTGCGACTTTGAGGGAAGGCCGTCAATGCTCACGCAGTATAATCCTTCAGGGTCGGAATATGCTGTAGAATGTGTAACTTCACCTGACGGGCGAATCATAGGCCGTATGGGTCATGTTGAAAGGGCAGGTGAGAATCTTTACAGGAATGTCCCGGGAAATTTCAGCATGAAGTTTTTTGAGGCAGCTTGTAATTATTTCGCAGAATCTTAATGTTAAAGGAGTTGTTAGCTTTTGGATCGCAAAAATATTGAACAGTATCTCGGAAAACATGTTGAGATTATGCTTATGCCGGACGGACATAAGAAATCCGGCTTGCTTCTCAGGTGTGAGGATGAACTTATTGCACTCGGTAACGAATCGGGTGAGGCTCTCTACGTTTACCCGATGATTTGGGGAATAAGTCCGCTTGCAGGTTCTCAGGCTCATTTCCAGCCCCCGGCTGTGCAGGCAGTCCCCGTAACATCACACGCAGTAACAGCACCCGCAGTTGCAGCACCCGTAACAGCACCCGTAATCCCTGCGCCTGTGAAAGAAGTCAAGCCTTCAGCACCCGTTATAGCATTCATTGATGAGCTTGACGAATGTTACGATGATATTGACGCAAAGACAGATGACTATGTTCTCAACGTTAATTACGTTCGCAAATTCAGGACTGACAGGCAGGACAAAGTTCAAACGGCACTCGACAGCATACTCACGAAATATAGTTACGCCGTAAAAGTTCACGAGGACAGGCCGTATTCAATGCGAATGAGGCAGATATTAGACGAGTCAAAAAATTTATGGAAGTCTAATCAGAACAGCATAGCAGCATCAGAAATTTACGGCTTTGTACTTTACCTTATGGGCGAAAATGCCAGGAGCGTCAAAACTTTCATGGGTATACATGACTTCAGGGCAGCCTTCACCGCGTCAACGTCAGCAGCTTCGAGAATGTTAGCCGCCGCATGTCTGATAGTCAGCGAGCCTTTAACGCCCCAGAATTTTGCCGTACTCCTGAAACTTGAGCCTCCGCAGGTGAACGCGATTTTGCGGTGGGTAATTGACAGCGTAGTTTTGAATAATGATTTCCCGGAGGATTACAGGGAATTTTGCTTCAGGAGCGTGTGTTCTGTTTCATGGAAATTCTTAGAGTATCAGATTGACGCGCTCCCCAACAAAGAAACTCTCTTCTCTCAGGGAAATATTAGCGCACTTAGGGAATGGCTTGAGACTCAGCCGTCAGACACAAAGATTATTGATGACGCTGTGAAGATTTCGGACAAAGCAAACATGACGGTGCGAAAAGAGCCTGAATTAAAGCGGGTCGACTGGAAGACTCAGCGTTTCGAGGGAGATTTTGACTACTTCAACCCTAACAGGGATAAATTATACGGGTTCATTAAATGTCCAATCCTCAAGAAATATAATGTCCCGTTAAGGTCTGAAGGCTCAGTATTCGTACACTTGAATCAGGTTGAGGACAGAGCATTACGGCGGAAGCTCATGACTTGCGGGAAAATGAAGCCGATGTTCCGCGTAACGTTCAAGCTCGGAAACAACATAGAAGGCCCCGCAGCTTATGACGTAAGGGAGAAAACAGAGGAAGTCCCGTCTCTTTCGGTTGATGTAATGTCGGTGCTTTCTGAGGAAGGCGAAATTGATTTCTTCATGCGCTACAATGATCCGCCGTTCGGTAAAGTCCGCACTAAAGACGGTACACTCTTCACCTTCAACGAGAAGAATATTATAGATCCCTTTCTTGCGGTGTTCCTTGAGGTTGAGCCGTCAGCAGAAGGACATACAGTGAGATTCACCCGGAGCATTAACGACAACGGTAAAATTCAGATTCAGAATGTTGAATCGGCAATCCCATTCCCCGAAGAAAAAATTAAAGCGTGGGAAAATTCCGGCCTCGTCAAAAAAGCTCGCGAAAGACTCAACGCTCTAAGACCCGTGAAAGAATCCGAAGCCGATTCCGTACCCGACATTCCCGAAGACATTGACCCCGAAATAGAAATGCTCATAACGCGCGGATATGTTCCCCTTGACGCTTACACGCCCGAAACAGGAGGATACAATAAATCCTCTCAGACATCAGATGCGATTTTGCCGAAAAGGGCTTCTGTTCCCGAAACTTTCAGGGAGCTTCCGAAATTCTTGCAGGATAAAATCATGAGCATTCCGACAAACGGAAAATACAGCTCCCAGTACCTCACTGACTCGTATTACGCAAAAGGTCATTTCCGGGAAGTGAGAGCCGATTACCTTTCAATGGTCAGCCGTTTCAACAATGACGACTCATCGCTCACTAACGCCGAACGCGCCGAAAGATGTTTTGTCATGGCCAGATACGTTTACAACTTCTTTCTTTTTGCTGACGAGAACGACAAGAAGCAATACCCAGCCAGCGAGGAAGATAACATAAGGATAATGGCCTATAAGGGATTAGAGTACTTGCTTTACTCCCAGCTTGACGGGGCTTCGAGGAACGAGAGAAATTATGACACTGCCCGGCGTTACTGTCTGCTGAAGATTGCCGATGAGATTCAAGAGACACGGCGAATCGACGCGAATAACGCATGGCTGAGGATATATATTTACTCGTACTTCGTGAACGGACTCCATTTCCACAGCTCTTCGGGTAAATGGTCTGCGCAGAAATTCTCATTGTCAGGTTGCAGCCTTCTTGAAATAAATGATTTCGAGAAATTCTTTGACGGCCTCTTGACGCTCGCTTACCTCACGGGTGCTGAAGTGATACTGCCTACGCTTAAAGCACTTTTGCAGAGCCTCGAATATTCCGGGAGTCTCCTGTCTAAACTCGGACTTGACGCTAACGTTTATTCGCAGGGGAATGCTGACAAGGTGATAAGGGAGGCGTTCCAGAAAGCACTCGACGGTTACAGCGGCCGCGATGTACTGATTCAGGACGCGGAAGTGAAATTGTCGCCGGAACTCCTGCGTATTCTCAGCGTCCAGAAAATGATCGTAAGGCTGATGAAGGACGAACTGACCCGGATTTTAGGGGCGACACCTGAAACGTTAGATGAGGCACTGAAGAAGGCGAATCCGATTCTTGCGTCGGAGGAGTACGCGAACTCGCTCGCAAAGACAAAACGCAAATATGACTCTGAGGCCGGACTTCTTGATGTTCTGCCGATAAACGTTCTCGGAGCTGTAATGCGTAATTACTGGGCGGAATGTTTCGGGGCGTATTTCGGCGGGAAACCTTACGGGGCTTACTGGCGGGATAAGTTTGCGAAGTTGCAGTGGGTGAGAGACCCTGTTTTCCACGCTCACCCCGAATATATTAAGGATGAGGATATAGATGAGGCTAAAGCGGTGTGCCTCGAAATAACAGAATGCTTGAACGGTAAAAAGTAAACGAGAATGAAAGAGTCCCGGTCTTTTTGATGAGGCCGGGAATTTTTTTTGCTGTCAACAGTAACATTTACAGAGATTTTCTGCGAATATATAATTACCTTCAGCTTGAAAACAAGTTCAGCTAAATATTGATTAGGAGGTGTCTATATGACATCAAAGAAGTTTTACACGGCTCTTTTCGTGGCAGCGTTAGCGTTTGCAGTGTTCGCTGTC
>JAFSLR010000040.1 GCA_017448375.1 Synergistaceae bacterium
CGGAAAAATTCACCGACTGGATTCGCTGGAAACTCGGAGACAAAATCGCTGACGGCTATATGATTCCCTATAACACAAAAATGTTCGGCAATGAGCTTGAGAATCTCGGAACATACTGGCTCAATAAACTTCCCGATGTCAGCTTTGAGGACACTTTGAGATCCTGCCTTGAGCATAAAGCACACGCAAAACAGCCCGGCCACGCAGAATTTTATTACCCGATTGAATACGGTTACGGCGAATTATGGCGGAGAATGGCCAAACCTCTCGAAGGCAGAATCATTTACGGCTGTCATGTTTCGGGTATTGATTTCGTTTCGCACAACGTAAGCACGAATGAAGGTCGCGAATTTCACGGGGACATAATCATTAACACGATTCCTTGGCGGGAATTTCATACCCTTAACGGAATGCCCGAAAGTCTCAGAGCCTCCATAAACTCGCTCAAGCATACAAGCGTTGAAGTAAGGTATGTTCCTCATGACATGGACACAAGTGCGCAATGGATTTATTATCCCGATTTAAGCCTGAGTTATCACAGAATATTTTTGCGTCATAATGTCCTTCTCGGCAGTAAAGGAGTCTGGACTGAGACAAACACAGACAGGTTAGAACCGCAAGACGGGAATTTTTCTTACATCATCAGATATGCTTATCCTTTGAACACAGTCGACAAACCCGAAATCATGAAACAGCTTCTTAAATGGTGTCGCGAAAATAACGTTTACGGTTTGGGACGATGGGGTGAACATGAGCATTACAATTCGGATTTGACGGTTGAGCTTGCTATGAAGCTCGCTGACAGTTTATCGCTCTGAAATAATAACAGGTAATAATATAATATAAAATATATTTCACTTTAAGTGAGTTAAGCATGTCTATAATGACATACAATATTTAACCATGAAAGGAAGAATCACAATGAAATATTTTCTCATGGTAGCAATATTTCTCGCCTTCACTGCGTGCGCGTCATCAGCAGAAACTTTCACCGAATGGAATCTCAATGACATGATTCACCCTGAACTCAAAGAAGGCTTGATGAAAGTTCCATACTTTGAGCTCACCCCCGAAACTCTCGTTACTCTCCGTGAAGTTCTCGCAGGAAATCCCGAAATGCTCCCCAAAGATGACTCTGTCGATATCCGCAATGAAACTCTAACTTCAGGCCTTCGCGTAAGAGTCTACACACCCAAAACAGGCTCAAAGGAATATCCCGGACTCTTGTGGCTTCACAGCGGGGGACATATCGCCGGAAGTCCAGAGGCTGAAGAATGGCTCCTCCTCAAAATCGCAAAGGGTGCGGGCTGTATCATTGCTGCCCCTGATTACAGGTTAGCCCCTGAGAATCCCTGCCCAGCTGACCTCGAAGACTGCTATAACGCTCTGTGCTGGATTCCCGAAAACCTCCCAATCCGAAAAGACCGCTTAGCTGTAGGAGGCTGTAGTGCCGGAGCATCACTCGCAGCGGCAATGGCTCAGATTTCCCGCGACAAAAACGGCCCGTCAATTTTCTTCCAGCTTCTTGTGTATCCTCAAGTTGATTTCCTCAACGATTACCCTTCACATCATCAGATTAACGACTCGCGCGTCTGGTGCAGGTCTCTACACATGGCCGCATTGAAATATTATCCTGGAGATTACAGCGGTGATTTGTCTGCTTACGTTTCGCCCGTACTCGCTGAGGATTTATCCGGGCTTCCTCCTGCTTATATCGTTACGGGGACTCTTGACATCTTCAGGGACGAGGCAATAACCTACGCTCAAAAGCTCATGCAGGCCGGAGTACCAGTTGAACTTCACGTAATGCCGGGGATTGTTCATGCTTGTGAATTTTTGTTCCCCAATGCACCTGTTTGCGTTAAAATTGTGAATGAATATATCAATGCACTAAAGGAGGCACTTAATTAACATGAAAAAATTTTGCACAGTACTGTTACTGCTCACAGTATTCTCATTCACGGCATCAGCGGAAAATTTCACGGCCTGGAATCTCAATGACCGGATCAATCCCCAGCTCAAAGAATATTTCACAGCCGCTCCCGAAATGACCATAACCCCCGAAAACCTTCAAGAGCTCCGAAAATCATTCATCCCCGAATCGCTCCCCAAAGATGACGCTGTCGAAGTCCACGATGAGATTATCGGCTCAAACCTCAGAGTCCGCGTCTACACTCCCAAAACTGACGCGAAAGAATTACCCGCGCTCTTATGGATTCACGGAGGCGGACACATTTTCGGTATACCCGAAGTTGACGAAGGGTTATGTATCAGAATCGCAAAGGAAATCGGCTGCATTATCGCCAACCCCGATTACAGGCTCGCACCCGAACACCCTTACCCCGCCGACGTTGAGGACTGTTACGCCGCGTTGAAGTGGCTCGCGGAAAACCCCAGAGTCCGAAAAGACCGCATAGCCGTTGCAGGAGGCAGCGCAGGAGGAGGACTCACGGTCGCCGTAACTCTCGTTGCAAGGGACAAGAAATATCCTGTGATTCACTTCCAGATGCCTTTGTACCCTCAGCTTGATTACAGGAATATTACGCCCTCATCAAATCAGATTACAGATCATCGCTGCTGGTGCAAAGACTTCAACATTCTCGCGTGGAAATTGTATCTCGCAAACGTCAGCGGTGATGTTCCTTCTTACGCTTCGCCCGCAATGGCTGAAGATTTGTCCGGGCTTCCTCCGGCGTATATCATGGTCGGAACTCTTGACCCCTTCAGGGACGAGGATATGACCTACGCTCAGAGACTCATGGAGGCCGGAGTCCCGGTTGAACTTCATGTGATAGCGGGTGGGACTCATGCTTTCGAGGGCGTATACCCCGAGTCGCCGTTAAGCGTTAAGACCGTCAATGAATACGTAAACGCTCTCAAAGAAGCACTGAAGTAACACTAACAGAAACGGGCGGAGGGTGATAATTCCTTCTGCCCTAATCTATAATAGCTCCCATAACACAAGGGAGTGAAATTCTTGACAGACGAAGAAAAACAGCAGGTACAAAATCTAATCAATGCCAGAACAAAATTATTAACCGAGAAATCAGCAAAGCAGGACGAAGAGATTAAAACTCTAAGTTCAACAATAATAACTCTGACTAATACATTAGAAGCCCGCGAGAACGAAATAGAAAATCTCAGCGAGAAATTATCGCACCTTCAGGAGGAATTAGACCGCGCAAATGAGCAGAACCAGAAATTAACCGCCCTCATTCAGTCCGAACAGCCCCTATCACAGCCCGCTAAAATCCCTGAAGCACCCCAGAAGCCCAATTACCTTTTGTCGCTTTTACGCCAGCATTTCGGGTTAAGCAGCTTCAGGCCGGGACAGGAGGAAATTATTGACGCTCTTTTGTCGGGGCGTGATGTCTTCTGCTCTATGCCTGAGAATTACGGCAAAAGTATCTGCTACAGGCTTCCCGCTCTCTTGATGCCCGGCGTTACCCTAGCTGTTACCCCTGATGATCCGCCCGACTCGCTCATCACTCCTCACTCTGAGATTCTCACGCCTTCCCTTACTCCCTCGAAACGACGCGAGATTCTCCGAAAAGTCAGGAACGGTACAGCAAAAATACTTTACGCCACAGTTCAGCAGCTCTCAGAGTCCGATTCACTTTCAGCCCTAAAGAAAGCAGAAATCTCTATGACCGCAATAATCTCACGATGGGGAAATCCTCTGAGCCTCGAAAATTGGCCGGAGCTCTTATCTTCAGTCTCAAACGGGAAAATTACCGCCGGAGTTTTCGCTGACTCAACAAGTCCTGCATTGCGTCAGGAATTATTGAGACTCGCTGACCTTCATTCACCGCTGAAAATTATTACGGGCTTTGAACGCGAAAATATTTCAGTAAGAGTCATTCGCACGGAAAATAAACCGTCAGCACTCAACGAGATATTAGCCCAGAAAGCGAACGTTCCAGGAGTGATTTACTGTTCGACACCCGAAACGGCCTACAAGTTAGGGGAATCTCTCAGGGCTTCAGGCACTCTCAGCGACAACATAATCATTATGCCGATGATACTTTACCGCGAAATTAACCGTACGGACTTGCGCTTCACGGTTCATTACGACATGGCCGACTCACTTGGGAGCTTTTCACAGCAAATCAACGTTATCGGGAACAATCCGAACTCAGAAGCTATATTCCTTTATTCGCGAAACGACCTGAGAAACGCAGAACGCAATGTAATCTCATTCTGCCGGAGCGAATCGCCGGGGGATTTTCTTTTGTCATATCTCGGTGTTGACGAAAATATTTCGCCCGTTGCGCCTAAACCCGAAGAGCCTTCAATTTCTCCTGATGATGTACCTGATTTCGACTTCGGGAACGCTAACGAGTCCCAGAGAGAAGCTATCACATCAACAAACGGCCCTCTACTTATTATCGCCGGGCCGGGAACGGGAAAAACTTTCACCCTTGTACAGCGTGCAGTGTTCCTCATTCAGAAGAAACGGGTAAATCCCGAAAATATTATGCTCGCTACTTTCACCGACAAGGCCGCGAATGAGATTGTTACCCGAATAACGCAGGAGCTTTCACGCCGTAATATTCTTTCTGACACTGGCGCAATGTATTCGGGAACGTTCCACGCGATATGCGAGAGAATCCTCAAGGAGTACTCAGAGTTCACTGGAAGGCACAAGAATTTTCGGGTACTTGATGATTTCGGCCATGCTTACATGATTATGCAGAATATAAAGAGGTTTTACGAGATTCGCGGACTCAAAGACGCTCTTAAAACTCAGGGTAAATGGGAAAATTCCCGCGAACTTAGAGGCTACATCAACGCATTATCAGAGGAACTCACTGACCCTGAAGAATTAATGCGCGATACTAATCCTTCTATACGTGCATTAGGCGAGGCGATGAAGATTCATGATGAAATTCTGCGTGATACTAACTCGCTGAGCTGGTCAGCACTTCTTGTTGAGACATATAAACTTCTCCGCGATAATCCCGAAATACTTTCCGACCTTCAGTCAAAAGTGAAATACATAATGGTTGACGAGTACCAGGACACTAATTACGTTCAGGAGCAGTTATCGCTGATGATAGCGGGCGAAGGGAAAAATATTTGCGCAGCCGGAGATGATGACCAGAGCATATACAGGTTCAGGGGAGCTGAAGTCCGTAACATTCTGGAATTTCCCGGGCGTTTCGGGAAAAATGAATGCAAAATTGTCCGCTTAATGCTGAATTACAGGTCGAGGCCGGGAATAATAGATTTCTTCAGCAAATGGATGACTGAAACGGGAAAATTCTTTGCGTGGGAAAATTTCCGTCATGACAAGAAACTTGAGGCTTTCAGGGATTCGGGGAAAACTCCATCCGTTATGAGGCTAGCTGGAATAAGCGACAAAAACGAATGGCACGAGAAAATTCTGCGTCTCTTAACCGCCCTCAAAGACTCCGGCAAGCTCACCGATTACAGCCAAGTCGCATTCATATTCCGCTCCGTCAAGACCAATGAAGTTAAAGCACTCTCACAGTATCTTGAGGAACATAACATCAGTGTATATTCGCCGCGTTCAAACATGTTCTTTCAGCGTGGTGAAGTGAAATTTGCGATAGGATGTATGATTTCGATTTTCCCGGAATACTTGAAGGCTTTAGACTCCGGCGCGTTCATCTACAACGGCTTTGTTCCTCCTTACATCACCTACTACAAGTCCTGCGTTGAAAGCGTAAGGAAGTACATCAACCGCCCGGAATATTCCGGCCTCAAGAGCTACATTATCGCAAAGAGGAAACATCACGCAAAACTCACGGGCTATGCGGGCTATACGTTCTCCGACATGATATACGAGCTTTTCGCGTATGAACCTTTCAGGCACGCGCTTGACACTGAGATTACAGCACCCGTTAAGGATTTGCGCCCGGCGAGAAATTTATCGCGTCTGGTTGAATCGGTGAGGCACTTTGAGCACAGTTACAACATCAACAACCTTCACCCGAAATACATGAACAACCAGTTTTCAATCATGATGAATATATACATACGCTTCATGCTTGACGAAGGTCGAGACGAATA
>JAFSLR010000308.1 GCA_017448375.1 Synergistaceae bacterium
ACCTAGCCAGAAAACTCAAAAAAAGCAACAAAGAATTATTAGCCGTCTTACAGCAGCTTGATATACCCGTAAAATCTCATTCAAGCTCCATAGATGAAGAGACCGCTCAAATTATTGAGAATATTCTCAGCGAGGAAAGCGGTGAAAAATCTCATGACAAAAAACCCTCCGAGCCTTCAAGGGAAAAAGCTTCACAACCCGAAACTCACCAAAAACACCAAAAACATCAAAACCCTTCAAGGAATGATGACAGAATGACGCAGGCAAAATCCTCCGATACCCCAAAGACCGCACGTGATGACAGAGCACAGCAGGTGCAATTCTCCTCCACATCAAAAGGCACACGCGATACCCAGCGTCAGCAAAAACCTTCAACACCCCAAAAACCGTCAACGCCCCAGACACAGCAAAAGCCTTCAACGCCTCCTTCCCCCCGAAAGCCTGACCCATCGAAATTAAAGGAGCGTCCCCCAATAATAACCGTAATGGGACACGTAGATCACGGCAAAACAACTCTCCTCGACAAGATAAGGCACTCAAGCATTGCCGAACACGAAGCCGGAGGTATCACTCAGCACATAGGAGCGTATGTCGTTAAGCAAGACGGTAAAGAGATTGTTTTCCTCGATACCCCCGGCCATGAAGCCTTCACCGAAATGCGCGCCAGAGGTGCAAGCGTTACGGACATAGTAATACTCGTAGTCGGTGCCGATGACGGTATAATGCCCCAAACACGAGAGGCAATCAGCCACATTAGAGCCGCCGATGTCCCGCTGGTTGTCGCAATCAACAAAATCGATAAGCCCGGCGCAAAACCTGACAGAGTACGCCAGCAGTTAAGCGAGCTGGGTATATTCACTGAAGGCTGGGGCGGTGATGTAGGAGCGGTTGAGATTTCCGCAAAACAAGGTACGGGAGTCGCTGACCTTCTGGAGCGCGTTCTCCTTGAGGCCGAAATGCAAGAGCTTAAAGCCGATGAAAATGCATCACCCGAAGGAGTCGTAATTGAGGCAAGACTCGATAAAGGCAAAGGCCCGGTAGCAACAGTAATCGTCAAAAACGGTACACTCAAAGCCGGAGATATAGTCCTCTTCAATTCAACATGGGGGAAAATTCGCGCCCTCTTCGACTGGTCCGGTAAAGGTCTCAAAAAAGCCGGGCCAAGCACACCCGTTGAAATCTTAGGGCTTGACGGAGTTCCAAACCCCGGAGAGGCATTCAGAGTCGTGAAGAATGAACGTGAAGCAAGAGACGCTATATCCCAAGCAAAAATCATCGAGCGCGAGTCCCAGTCAGAAGCAAAGAAAGCGTCATTTGAGGACTTGTATTCAAACCTCGCTGAAGGCCAGCTGCCTCACTTGAAGCTAGTCGTGAAATGTGATGTTCAGGGTTCACTTGAGGCACTCTGCGCTTCACTGGAGAAACTCGCAACAAATGAAGTCGGAGTCTCCATCGTTCACAGGGGAGTCGGGCGAATCGCAGAAAGTGATGTAATGCTTGCGTCAGCCTCAAACGCCGTAATAGTCGGTTTCAACGTAAGGCCGGACGGTAACGCAAAGAAAGTCGCCGAAGCCAGCGGAGTCGAAATCAGAATCTACAGCGTAATATATGATGTAATTGATGACGTTAAAGCGGCCATGTCAGGACTCTTGAAACCCGTACTTCGTGAGGATACTCTCGGAGAAGTCGAGGTTCGGAAGTTATTCCGCGTCCCAAAAGTCGGAACTATCGCAGGCTCTCACGTAACACGCGGAGTCGTCAAACGTACCGCAAAAGTCAGAGTCATTCGCGACGGCGTTGTCATTTGGGACGGGAAAATAGCTTCACTCCGTCATGAAAAGGACGAGGCAAGAGAGCTTAAAGCCGGAATGGACTGCGGGATTTCCCTTGAAGGATTCCAGGACTTTAACGAGGGTGATATTCTCGAAGTCTATGATGTCGTGGAGGAGAAGAGGACACTTTGAGCAATAATCTAAGAATATCGCGCGTCAACAAAGAACTTCAGCGGGAATTAGCGTTGATTTTCGCAAGCCGTGTCAAAAAAGAAAGCGTCAAAACTATCATCATTACTGGTGTCGAATGCTCGAAGGATTTGGAGCGGGCAAAAGTATATTTCACAGCTATAGAAGCCCGGAAATGTCCCGGAATGCTTAAAGATTTGAACGAAATTAAAGGGGCTGTAAGGGGTCTTCTTGCCGAAAACATAAAGCTCAGGAAAATACCTGCGCTTGAGTTCGTGATTGATACCAGCAGTGCTTACGGTGCGAAGATTGACGCTATCCTTGACGGCTTGGGCTACAAGATGGATTACAGGGTGAAGAATGATGATAACAATGAACAGGAACTTTAACCCCGCGAACCTCCTTAAAGCCTCCGATACTTTGAGGGCGAATGACAGATGGATAATCTTCACTCACGCCAAATCAGACGGCGATGCAATAGGTTCTGCGTGTTCGCTCTTTGAGGCCGGAATTAACGCGGGTAAAAATGTCTCATGGTTCAGCCCTGATGACAGACTGCCCGAAACGTATAAATATCTCGCTCACTTTGAGGACTTCATGACACGTGAAGAATTTTCGTTTGATGATGAAGGAACATTATATGTGTTTCTCGACTGCGCTACGGAGCTTCGGAGCGTCTCAGGTTTCGACACAAATCACCCGTCAAACTCCCTCAACATTGACCATCACGAAGACAACACGAATTACGCGCGCGTGAATTGCGTTGACGGTTCAGCGTCCTCAACGTGCGAGATGTTATACCGAATCTTCAAGGCCGGAGAATGGGACATCACCCCGAAAATCGCAGAGGCAATCTACACGGGAATATTCACGGATACGGGCGGCTTTTCGTTCTCGAACACGTCCAAATCCACACATGTAATCGCCGGAGAATTATTTG
>JAFSLR010000309.1 GCA_017448375.1 Synergistaceae bacterium
AGATTTCAAATTTGTCCGTCCATTCCGGCTCCCATACCCATATCGAGAAATCCCTGTCAACGTACGTGTTGTTCTCGCTGTCGACCGCTCTGAGAGTGAAGCTGTACCTGTCGGCTGAGTCGGGAGTGCCTCTGAGGTATAGGGTCGAATAGTAAGGATACAGGTACAAACCTGACGGAATATCACCTTTGACAATCGACCACGTGCAATTCCCCGAAGCACCTTCCACATACACGCTTGTATCCCAGTTCCCGTAGCGTGTGTTCAGCCTTTTCTCAGCACCGAAATCCCCGCTGATGATCATGCTGTCGCTGGGTGTTGGTTCTTCGTAGCCTTCGGGAGTAGCGACGCTGACGATATTGCTCACTTCTGCGGAGGTGTTCTCGTCAGACACCTTCAGCACAAACTTGTAATTCCCCGTCTCTACTGGAGAACCCTCAAGCCGTAGTTCGTCATCATCTTTCCTGATGTACATTCCCTGAGGAAGATCGCCGCTGACGCTGAACGTGAAATCTCCGGACGCGTTATAGACGTTAATGGTAGTGTTAACGTCCACATCTTCTGAAATCAGTGAATACGTCGTCCCTACATACTCTCCGGTCTCTTCGTCATATACATCCTGACCTTCGTATGAGAACACCTTGCGAGTCGCTTTACTGCCACTGGCATACCACGTGCCGATTGCATACGTACCTGTCATTGAGCCTGTCAGATACATATTCTCAGATTCAGGGTCATGTTCCGCAGCGATTGTGATGGACATCTTGCGTTCAGTGTAGAACTCTCCGCAAGTTGCCTTCAGCGTAAAGTCATACGTCCCAACTTCCTCTTCGCTAGGGGAACTGTAGCGGTAAATTCTGAACGTGTAACTACTGTCATATTGGGAGTAGGGAGATCTGTAGAACCCGTTAGGCAAATCTCCGCTCACTTCCCACTGAGCCTTGTAGTACACGGGCTTGTCGTCCGACATTCCCTCCAACGTTACAGGTGACGAGTAGTTATAGGTATCGGTGTAGGCCTTGTCGAAACTTCCGGTGATAGCAAAGCCCCCCGGCGGTTCCGTTGACCACGCCGTCCCGCATAGCATCGCCACGAGAACAACGCATACTGCCATGAATTTACTTCTCTTCATGCTTTTTTCACCTTTCTTGAAAACTAGAAAAGATTTTCCTTTTGACCACATTGCGCTCGAACAGACAAAAATTAAGGCGGCCTCTCCTCTCGATGGTGCGGTGAAGCCTTCCTCTTGAAGCCTGTTGAAGCTGGAACACGTAGAAACTTCCTCATAGAATTTTCTCCTCACCGAATTGCTGAATTGAATTGATATATTATATACCTCTAGTAAAATACCGCAACATGTAGAAAAAGCAGGAGTCGTTTTGTGTATTTACGTTTCAGGGAAAAATTCTAGAATTTCGTCGTCGGATTTTTGTTGTCCTTCAGTGTCAATCACATTGGAAGAACGAATCGTGCTGATGATATTCTCATACAATTCCAGCAGAGCCGGAGTCCTGTCTTGAATCGTATCAATCTCTTTATTGTCTGAAGCCTTTTCTAATTTCGCACATAGTTCAGAAAGCTCCGTTGCTCCTATCATTCTTGAGGAACTTTTAAGGGCGTGAACGACTATCCCGTAGCGTTCAAAATTCTTAGACGCACAGAATTTCTTTATGGAGTTAAATTTCTCCTCGAAACTCAGAATATACTCGCTCAGTAAAGTACGATACAGTGCCTTGTCGTTTTGAGAATACCTAAGTCCAACGTCAACTTGAATACCGCTTTCTCTGAGTTTAGCAAAATCGTCCGTTTCATCTTGCGGGATTTTCTCGTCAGTCTCTTTAATCGTGATAATTTTGTCTTTCGGCAAGTATTTCAAGAGCATTTTCTCAAGTGCTGCGCTGTCGATAGGTTTTGTCAGGTAATCTGTGAATCCCTCCGACAAGTATCGCGCTCTCGCCCCCAAAATCGCGTCGGCAGTAAGGCAGATTACAGGCGTATTTTTATCGAACTCACGAATCCTGTGGAGTGCTTCTGTTCCGTCAATACCCGGCATTCTTTGATCCATGAGAATTAAGTCATAGGGACGTTCGCCCGCAAAAGTAATAGCGTCCGCGCCGTTTGAGGCCGTGTCAATCTTGATTTCTGTCTTCTTCAGAAGCCCCATAGCAACAACAAGATTGAAATGCGTATCGTCAACTATCAGAATATGCGCTTCGGGAGCTTTGAATAATTCATGATAATGCTCCTTATTTATGATGCTCTGCTCAAATTTCTTGCGGAAATTCCCAACAGGCTCGCACAAAATAACTTTCTGCGGAATTGTCAGCGTGAACACTGAGCCTTTTCCGTACTCGCTCTCCAAATGAATTTTGCCGCCCATCTTGCTGCAAAGAAGCTGAACGATAGCAAGTCCGAGTCCTGTGCCCTCTATCGTGCTGTTATGTTCGAGATTTACACGTTCAAAACGTTTGAAGATTTTATCGAGGTCCTCTTTCTTAATCCCTATTCCTGTGTCCCTAACCAGGATCTTCAGCAAAAGAGTGCCGCCGGGCTGAACGATTTTCGTGTTTGCACTGCTGACAGAAAAATCAACGCTTCCATGATCCGTATACTTTACAGCGTTAGTAAGGAGATTTTGGATTATCAGCCTCATACGCATTTCGTCTCCAAAATAAACGTCCGGCAGGTTTTCATCAACGTCAACGTGAAATTCAAGGTCTTTGGATTTTGCTCTGAGTGCGACCATGCTGCTGACGTCATTAAGAACGGAGCTTAACTTGTAATTGTTTTCTACAAGTTCGATTTTCCCGGCTTCAACTTTTGAGAAGTCGAGGATTTGATTGATGAGCGAGAGCAGATTATTCCCTGCGTTCTCAATATCTCCGGCACTCGAAGTTATATTATCCAAAATTTTGAGAGCGTCAAAATTATCCTGAAGAAGCTCCCTAGCCTGCTGACAGTCGCGCAAAATTATCGTATTCATTCCTAACACTGCATTCAGCGGAGTCCTAATCTCGTGGGACATGCTTGCTAGAAATTCACTCTTTGCGTGGTTAGCTGCTCGTGCTTCATCTCTGGCGGCCTCAAGTTTTTTCTCGTACAGCATCTGATTCAGAATGTTAACGTGATACTCAATCATGATGTAAGCTGTGTTCAGTGAGACTATCATATAAAGCAAAGGGAAACGGCTCAGGAACATCGGAGAATATACTCCTTCCATAATGGTTCGAAGAGGAGTCCAATATAAAACCATATAGAGGAGGGTCATATAGAGAGAACTTAAAAGCCCTAACCTGACACCGCAGAGGTAGCAGACAACGAGCGGGAAAAGCAGCGTCCAGTGAGCAGCAAAGCCGTTTCTCGCAAACAACGCTATGTTTGTACAGGCTATGAGGGAGAGAATAGTGCTGATACCTGCGGCCAATTTACGGTCTTTCTTGATGGCTGCCAAATAGAAAATAACAACGTGGAAAATGGCATAAACCACACACCCCAGCGCAAAACTCCATAAAGGGGTAAAGGAATAAGTTATAGCC
>JAFSLR010000310.1 GCA_017448375.1 Synergistaceae bacterium
AACGGAACGCCAAATCATAGAACTTTGTGTACTCGCTGACTAATTCTGAGGGGTTATCGAGGTACATTAAGGATTGCGCAGCGTCAGGGTCAGTAATCATGATACGAACTCTTCGGCCGTTCCTGCGGTCAATACTTTCTGCTACGGAAATATGAT
The DNA here is from genome assembly GCA_017448375.1 of Synergistaceae bacterium. GTDB lineage: Bacteria > Synergistota > Synergistia > Synergistales > Aminobacteriaceae > JAFUXM01. The sequence continues at coordinate 157 of JAFSLR010000310.1, forward strand.
TATAGGCCGTATCAATTTGTTCTGAGATGGGCGAAAATGGAATGCCGTTCTCAAGGGTATATATTCCGCCTCCTATAATCCCTATGAAAGCTATTGAGGCTATAATCTTCCTCCAAGCCCCCGTGTAAACCAATACCGACAAAAGCGCAACTATTGAGGCGACTAACATTAGGATTACTGCTGACGGGAATAACGAAATCAGCACAAATCCGCCCAAGAACGTACCCAGTATTGAGCCCGCACTGTTGAGAGCCGATAACCTTCCCACGACAACGCCCGATGACTTAACGTCCTGCATTGCCAGACGCGCAACGAACGGTGAGACCATTCCGAGAAGTACGCTTGAAGGTGCGAAGATTGAGACGGCCGAATACACTGAAGAGACGTACAAGTTGACGTGCAAGTCCTGAATGCTCGTGAGTATCCAGTTGCTTGAATACGCCGTAACAGCTATGATTATTGCCGCAAACATTAATATTCTTCCCAGAAGTTTAGCTTCAGGGCGTTTGTCAGCGATTGAGCCTCCGAGCCAGTTCCCTATACACAGCGAAGTCATGATGATACCGATTAGGGCAGTCCAGACGATTAATGATGTACCGAAATACGGGGCGACTAATCTTGAACCTGCCAATTCTAATATCATTGTGGAAGCACCGCTGAAGAATGATACTATTTGCAAGCGAAATTGAATTTTTGTTGACATGAAATCATCTCCCTACTTTTTGTATGTACTTGGTAAAAACAGTAAGAACACTGCAAATAATTCCAGTCTCCCCGCTAACATGCAGAATGACAAGAGCCATTTTACACTCGAAGGAAGAAACGCGAAATTCTCAACAGCACCGAGTTTATTTAATCCCGGGCCTACGTTGCTTAAACACGTTAATACGCCCGTGAATGCTGTCAATATATCAATATCATATGCTGTAATAACCAGTGTCGACACCCCTAATATGAGCATATAGAGAACGAAGAATGCAAACGCTGAGTTTTGAGTTTCCTGCGCTAATGGCTTATCGTCAAAGCGAGTTGTGATTACGGCTCTTGGGTGAAGGAGTTTCATTACCTCAGCTTTAAGGCAGCACCCAAGTATCATGAAACGTGAAACCTTACAGCCTCCGCCCGTTGAACCGCCCGAAGCCCCAACGAACATTAATATTACCATGATGAATTTCGCGAACTCCGGCCATAAGTCGTAATCTTCAACAATAAATCCCGTTGTCGTCATAACGCTTACAACGTGAAAGAACGAGTGCCTTATGATATAACCAATCTCATCAAAAACTCTGTGATAATGCAAGCACAATGTTATAGCCAGTGCAGAAGTTACCGCCAAGAATAGATAACCTCTAAATTCACCGTCATCAAATATCCCTCTAAAATCTTTCCTCAAAACACAGAAATATAATGAGAAATTAACGCCCGACAAAAACATGAAGATTATGATTACCCATTGAATATAAGGGCTTGTGAAATAAGCGATGGAATTATTTTTTGTTGAAAATCCTCCTGTTGCTATTGTGCTGAACGAATGGCATACTGCGTCAAACACGCTCATTCCGCCCAAAACGAGAAGTATTGCCTCAGTAACGGTGAAAGCGATATACATTCCCCATAATTTTGCAGCTGTCTGATGTAAACGCGGAGTAAGTTTCCCGGCCGTAACACCCGGCACTTCAGCTTTGTACATCTCCATTCCTGAAACTCCCAAGAATGGCAATACAGCCAAACTCAAAACGATAATCCCCATACCGCCAATCCAGTGAGTGATTGAACGCCACAATAATATACCCCTAGGGAGGCTCTCAATGTCCGAGAAAATTGTTGCCCCCGTTGTAGTGAAACCGCTCATAGTCTCGAAGAATGCATCAGTGTAACCAGCAAATCCCGAAATCCAGTAAGGCATTGCCCCGATGAATGACGCAATGAGCCACGAGAAACCCGTAACGCCTACCCCTTCACGTATTCCGGCATAACCGCCCGTCTTACCGCCCGAATAAATCCATAAGGCAAAACTCAAAATCGCTCCAGCCAGCATTGAGAGAACGAATGAGAGTGCGTCCTTCGTCCCGTCAATAATCGCCAGCACTAACGGCGGTAACATTCCGGCTGATACTACCGCGCTTATCATCGAGAGTATTTTCGCCGTAATCCTAATGTCCATGATATGAAGCTCCGAACAATTCAGCGGTTGACGGCATCATCTCAGACAACGCAAAGAGTATCACGTTATCGCCCGCAAGAAGTGAAGTATTACCAGAAGGCACAATAACATCTTCACCTCTGGCTATAAGTGCTACTACTGAACCTTTACCCAACCTAATATCAGCTAAAGTCCTTCCAGTAACGGGAGCATTTTCGGGTAAAGAGACTTCGAGCATTTCGGCGTTAATGTCATCAATCATGGCGTAAGCTAAAGCATGTTCCTGATAACGCACGTATTGAAGAATTACGTTTGAGAGTGAGATGTTAGTGTTTACGGCAGATGAGACCCCTATATTTGGCGCAATGGACTGGTAATCGCTTCTTTTGACGATTGCAATAGTTTTCTGAGCACCTAATTTTCTGGCGATGGCGCAATAAATCATGTTAAGCTCATCGGAATTTGTAGCGCAAATATAAGCGTCAGCCCCTTCAATGCCTTCTTCAGTGAGCATACGTTTGTCGGCCCCGTCAGCATTAATGACAAGAGCGTCTCCGAACTCTTCGGCCAAACGCCTGCACCTTTTCTCGTCCGTATCAATAATCCTCAAAGCAACGTTACCGAAACGGCGTTTAATGGTCAATGCAATCTGAGTGCCTAATTTCCCGCCCCCAACGATGAAGATTTTACGGCTGAGAGTTTTTGCTGAAATTTTGCCCGGCTGGAAGAGTTCCTGAAGGATATTCGCGCTGTTGTTGTGGGTAACGGTGTAACAGATGTCATTTTCGCGAAGTATAGTTGAGCCGTCCGGAACGCCTGAAGCCCCGTCATCATGTTCAACGTAGACGAAAACGGCGGAAAGTTTCGGAAATTTAGGCCGAATATCTTTGAGAGCGAGCCCGCATAACGGTGAAGATGAAGCGATCTTCATTGAGTACATAGCGGCGCGTCCCTCTAGGAGTTCGGCAGCAGCTGTAGCACCTTTGACTTCGATTAGGCGTAAAATCTCACGTGATATTGAACGTTCAGGGGAAATCATAGCGTCAATTCCGAGTTTCTTCCCCCAGTCTGGACGGTCTGTGAACTCAAGGCTTCGGGTACGTGAGATGACTTTCCTTACACCAGCGTTACGGGCAATCCAGCAAGAGAGCATGTTGACTTCATCGCGATCTGTGCAAGCTATGAGAATGTCAATGTCGCCGCCCGGTACTATA
>JAFSLR010000041.1 GCA_017448375.1 Synergistaceae bacterium
CATGGCCTCCCGGATTTTTTGCAGGAAAGGAGGCACAAAATTTGTCGGAATATATCTTAGAGCTTAACGGAATAACGAAAATATTTCCCGGCGTTAAGGCTCTCGACAACGTTCACTTCAACTTGAAGGCAGGAGAAATTCACGCGCTCGCGGGCGAAAACGGTGCGGGCAAATCCACCTTCATCAAGGTAATCACAGGAGCGCACCAGCCTGACGGAGGCGAAATTATCCTCAACGGTGAGAAAGTCGTTATGTCCGACCCGATAATCGCACAGGAACGCGGAATCGCCGCAATCTATCAGCACGCCGCAAGTTACCCGGATTTGAGCGTTGCAGAGAATATTTTTGCCGGCCATGAATACAAGATAGGGCCTTTCATCGACTGGGGAAAAATGAACCGTGAGGCTAAGAAACTTCTTGAGGCCGTTGACGCGGATTTCAGTCCTACAGCTTCGGTCGGATCGCTTTCGGTCGCACAGCAGCAGCTTGTTGAAATCGCAAAAGCCCTCTCAATGAACGCTAAAATTCTCATCATGGACGAACCTACAGCAGCATTGTCTCAGCGCGAGGCTGAAGCACTCTACAAAATCGCATTGAGACTCCGCGATAACGGTACGGGAATCATTCTCATCTCTCACAGATTCGAGGATATGTACGGGCTTGCTGAAAGGGTTACGGTTTTCCGCGATGCTCAGTACATAGGCACATGGAATCTTCATGAGGTTGAACAGTCATTCCTCATTCATCAGATGGTAGGGCGCGACATCAACCAGCTTTACCCCAAGAAAGAAACCGAAACAGGCGAGGAGCTTTTACGGCTTGAGAATTTGAGCCGGACAGGATTCTTCCGCGACGTAAACATTAACGTTAAAGCAGGGGAAATTGTCGGCCTCACAGGGCTTGTAGGTGCAGGACGCACTGAGGTAATGGAGGCAGTTTTCGGAGTACATCAGCCCGACTCAGGAAAAATTTTCTTCAGGGGCGAGGAAATTCACGGACATACACCGACTCAGATGATGGCCAAAGGACTCGGATACCTTCCCGAAGACAGGCAGAAAGACGGACTCTTATTGCAGTGGTCAATCAATCATAATATTTCACTGCCTGTATTGGCTCAGGAATGCCAGAACGGAATCTTTGTCAGTCCCAAGAAAGAACGCCAGCTTTCAGACGGAATGAAAGACCTTCTAGCGATTAAAGCTCCTGACACTGACACATTAACGGGTGCTTTGTCCGGCGGAAATCAGCAGAAAGTTGTTGTCGCGAAACAGTTAGCCGCAAATCCGAAGATGATAATTCTTGATGAGCCGACTAAAGGTGTTGACGTTGGAAGCAAGGCCGCAATCTACGAAATCATGAGCGATTTAGCCTCTCAGGGACTCGGAATCCTCATGATAAGTTCAGAGTTACCCGAAGTAATCAACATGTCAGACCGTATTTATGTCATGAGCGAAGGAAAAGTTACAGCCGAATTTACCGACACAAAGAGCCTCACTCAGGAAATAATCCTCAACGCGGCCATGCCACAGTCAAAAGCATCATAGAAGGGAGGAAGAATTATGGCTAAACACAAATCGGTGTATTCATTCCTGATTGAACACAGAGAGCTTCCCCTTCTCGGAGTGCTTGCGCTGTTGCTCGTTGCCGTGAATATGAGAGTGCCGGGTTATCTCGCTAATTCGTGGTTGAACGTCCTCAAAAACGGCTCAATCAATATGGTGATGTGCTGCGGAATGCTCTGCGTATTGCTCGTAGGGTCAATCGACATCTCAACAACGGCTGTTCTTGCGTTCGCCGGAGCTGTTGCGGGCAAGCTAATGGGACTCGGAGCAATTCAGAATACTTTGCTGATGTTCATTCTCGGGATTGCTATCGGTGCGGCTATCGGTGCGATTAACGGAGTCTTGATGAGCTACGGAAGAGTCATTGCGCTTATTGTTACGTTAGGCACAAGCTATATTGTCCGCGCATTAATCCCGATGAACTGGCTTTTGGGAATGAACAAAGTCAACCCGACACAATTAACACAGTCATTCAAAGACAGCCTGATTAATCACGAATTTTTAGGGCTTCCGTTCTTAGTGTGGCTTGCGGTTCTTGTTGTGATAGTTACGGCGTTGTTCCTCAATTACACCCGGACAGGCCGTAACCTTTACGCTGTAGGCTCAAACGCTGAGGCGGCACAAATGCGCGGAGTCCATCTCAACAGGATTCGAGTCCTCGCTCACACGATATGCGGAGCGACTGCCGGGCTTGCGGGAATAATGTGGCTTGCGTTCTATGCTGCTATCGAGAAAGGGAGCGCAACGGGTGATGAGATGTTCACGATTGCGGCGTGCGTTCTCGGAGGAGTGAGCGTTACGGGCGGTTACGGGAAAATAACGGGTGTCGTAATCGGCGCGCTTATGGTAGCATTCATAGACAGCGCAATTCCCCAAATGGGTATCGGAAACTCAATGATTACGGAGTTCATCAAAGGCATTCTGTTATTGTTCGCAATTCTGTTGAACGTAATACTTCAGAGAATTTCAGCAAAACAGGATTTAGCAGGGAGGAATATTTAACCATGAAGAAAATCAAAGACTTCTTTACGAGCTGGGAATTTTTCCTGCTGATTCTCCTTGCTGTAGTATGCGCTGTATTCTATTACGTTGACGCAGGAAGAGTCGCTGCGGGAATTTCACGCCGTCCAGTATTCTACTTTGCAAACGTTGTGCGCTCAATGAGGCCATATTTCCTTTACAGTTTCATGACACTTGGAATGATGCTGATACTTGCGATGGGAGATATTGATATTTCTGTCGGCGCAATCGGTACATTAAGTGTCGTAACACTTGGCGTAACGTACAACAATCTTGCGGTTC
>JAFSLR010000311.1 GCA_017448375.1 Synergistaceae bacterium
CAGTCCGTATGCGCACATCGTTGAATAGTTATTGGTCGGATAGTAATACTCAATACGCGGACTATGAGACTGCTGACAACGGCAGCGTTACAATGGGCTGGGAAGTGTTATTCGGCAGCTCAACTCAGGCGATTTCACTTGACGTAACGGAAGCGTCATACGATATAAAGTACGGGACTTCAACGGACGTAGGCAGCGCGGACTTGGTATATCACTATCAGACCCCTGTCTCGGTAACATTCTCGCCGGATATTTCAGCGGACTTGTCAATCGACTGGAGTTACACCGAAAGCGTTGATACCGCCAATGCAAAGGAAGGCTACATCACGCTCACAGTAACGCCTGTAACGCCTCTCGCCACGACATACAGCACGGACATGATCGTTACGGACTCGTATGACAACACCGCGACAGTAACGCTCTATTTCACCGTCTCGATGGATGCAATGTACATAAGCCCCGATGTTGCTTCAGCCTCAGTAACGGTTGACACCGGCAAATCAGCGGACGTAACATTCACGGCGTACAACTTCAACGGCAAAGTCTTATCGTGGGATCTCGGTACAATTCCGAGCGGAATCACAGTAACATCATCAGACTCCGGCGATTACGGCGAGATGTTGACGGTTACAGTTATCGGCCAGTTGAGCGGAGATTACAGCTTTGATGTGAAGGCTACGGACTCATTCGACAGGACAGCAAGCACGGTAATGTACGTGAAGGTTCTTTCACCCGATGTACCCGGCCCCGGCGGGCTTGGACTCAAGGTTGACCCCGTAAGCAAGTCGATAACGGTCAAAGCAGGCGGAGAAATCGTAAACGTTGACTTCAAAGCACTTGACGCAAGCGGCGATGTATCGTGGTCATTCGGTTCACTTCCTGTCGGCGTAACGATGGTAGAGGCCAATGCAAGCGGAGACAGACCCGCAAGCGGAGATAGACCCGTCAGCAGAGACAACAGCGTAACTTACGGCGTAAGGGCAGACTCAACAGCGACAGCAGGAAGCTACAACGTAACGATTACGGCAAGCGATGATGTGAAGACAGCAACAGCAACTCTTACGATCATTGTAAGCAGCGATGTAGTACCGCCCGCGTCATTGACAATATCGCCTTCAGCCCCGTCCGTAAGCGTAGCAGTAGGAGCTTCAACAAACGTAACGTTGACGGCCTCCAACAACAGCGGTCTTGTAGAATGGACGCTCGGCACAGTTCCTTCGGGAGTAACTGTAGCTGCTGCAACTGATACCAGCTATGCAACGCAGTACATGACAACAATGGTCTACACCGTAACGGGCGTAACAGCAGGCTCATACAGCGTACCGGTAACAGCGAAGGACGCAGGCGGAAATACAGCTACCGCGACAATCAGCGTTACAGTAACAGGTTCAGGCGGCGGCGGAAGCACAGTGCCGACAATCAGCCCGACACCTACATTCACCCTTACAGAAGCTCTCCAGTCAAAGATCAGGGATGCCCTCATCGCTGCGCTTGGAAGCATAATCTCATCAAGCACAAGGGTTGTAACACTTCCTGCATCAGCATTCACTGGAGAGCCTAGAGCGGTAGGAACGACAGCGATATACCTTCCTGAAATCAGGGTAAGCGAAGATGCGATTTATGTGTTCAACGTAAATGTAGCGAACTTCACGACAGGATACACCATGATTTGGGAAGTAACTGTAGCGGCCTCTGAGACGGACGAGCTTATCCAGGCTTCAGCCGAAGAGAAGAACGCAATATTCCTCAACGATGACGGCGACATCATAACGACAGTCCCCGCGAACAAGAGCGTTAATGTTGCGGCATACTTCGAGGCTGGCAAGACGTACTCACCTGTAATCAGGGCAACAGCAACAGCACCTGAGACGGGCAAGACAGGCGTAGGCAGTTCGAGCGGCGGATGCTCGGCAGGACTCGGCGCGTTAGTGTCGGTACTTGCGGCGGCATTCTTCATCAGCAAGAAGCGTGCATAAACATTCGGGCTTGAACACGGAACACCAATAAGGCAGAAGGAAATTTTCCCCTGTAGGACTCAAACCTGCGGGGGATTTTTTTTGGAGTGATTGAAGATGAAGTTTCCTGTTGATGAGCGTGAACTGGAGAGGAATTACGGAGAAATTATGCCGGAGATTGACAGGTTGTCGCTTGAAAGGGCGAGTAAGGTTTGGGAGTCATGGCCGGATTTCGTGAGTATTGCGGGAACGTGGGAATGTCTCAGGAAGATTCATTGCGTGATTTTCGGGGGATTGTTCACGTTTGCCGGAAAGATTCGGGCGGTCAACATCTCAAAAGGCGGATTCAGGTTCGCAAACTCGTTGTTCCTCGAAAAGATTCTGCCTGTGATTTCTGACATGCCCCAGAAAAGTTTTTCCGACATTCTCACGAAATACACCGAGATGAATATAGCTCACCCATTCAGGGAAGGCAACGGAAGGGCAATGCGTTTTTGGCTTGACGCTATTCTTGAGCGCGAGATGAATACCCGTATCGACTGGCGGAAAATCTCAAGGGAAGAATATATGTCAGCAATTCAAAGAAGCCCCGTGAATACCCTTGAGCTTGAAACTCTCCTTAAAGGTTCAATGCTTAAAGCTCAGGATTTGGGCGACAAGGTTATATTTATGAAGGGAGTTACAGTCTCATACAGTTACGAAAAATTTTAGGATTGTGGTATATTTTCCCTCATAAATTCATGCAAAGGATTCATTTTCTATGACAGCAATAATAAATTACGGCGTGGGTAATCTCTTCTCCCTCGAAAGCTCGTTTAACGCAATCGGACAAACGGTAACAATAACTTCAAATCCCGATGACATTAAAGCCGCTGAGAGAATCATTCTGCCGGGAGTCGGTGCGTTCGGTGATGCTGCGGGGAAATTATTCTCATCGGGACTCGCTGAAGTCCTAATCTCTGAGGCTCACAAAGGCAAGCCCATTCTCGGAATATGCTTGGGAATGCAGCTTCTTTTCACAAAAAGCTACGAGTTCGGAGAATTTAACGGTCTCAATCTCATTCCGGGAAATGTGAAACCGATTAGCGATGTAATTCCCGAAAGTTTCAAGATTCCCCAAATGGGCTGGAACTCTTTGGACTTCATTAACCCTTCAGAAATATATTCACGGACTCCGGAAAATTCCTACGTTTACTTCGTTCATTCTTACGCGGCATTCTGCGATGAGAGATACGTTACGGCTACAACGGATTACGGCGCACCGCTGACGGCTTCGGTTCAGAACGGGAATATTTACGGCGTACAGTATCACCCCGAAAAGAGCGGTAATATCGGCCTCGACATTCTTCGGGCATTCTGTGAGGTGAAATGATGATCATCATTCCGGCGATAGATATTTTCAGGGGACAAGCTGTAAGGCTCTTTCAGGGGAATTACGACAACATGACGGTCTATGACACTGACCCCGTGAACACAGCAATGATTTTCCGCAATGAGGGCGCAGAATGGGTGCATATCGTTGACCTTGAAGGCGCGAAATTAGGCGGGGCTGTGAACATTGATACGGTGATGAGGATTCGAGAGTCCTGCGGGCTTAAATGCGAGGCAGGCGGAGGAATACGGGATATGTCAGCGGTTGAACGTTATGTTGACTCAGGAATTGACCGCGTAATTCTCGGAACGTCAGCAACAAAAGAAGGATTCGCACTTGAGGCCGTCAAAAATTTCGGGGACAAAATAGCCGTCGGGGTCGATATTAGAGGGGGTAAAGTTGCGGTTAAAGGATGGATTGAGGACTCCGGGATTGACGCTCTCACTTTCTGCAAAAAAATGCAGGATGACGGAGTCTCAACGCTAATCGTAACGGA
>JAFSLR010000312.1 GCA_017448375.1 Synergistaceae bacterium
AAATCAAAATCAGGATTCTTCACAAAGCTCATCAAGTATTTCGGGAGGTTGCAAGCCTGCTCCCAATGATTCTTCCAGCCGTCTTTTATCATTGAGATGCATACCCAGTTCTTGCTCGACGGGTGCATTCTCAGTACGTCCGCAAGCCAGTCTTCCGCAAGCTCGCGGTGATACGTGCTGAACACTTCCCATTTCAGTCCTAATAGTTCATCGGGAACTTCTAGCGAGCTGGTCTCCTTCAGACCCAGTATGCGCTGTATTTCTCGGTATGAGCTTACTGTTACGCCGTTATGAATATCCCGGATTAGTCGGTCGTCTGTCTTCAGCTTCTTTGTCGTGTTCAATGAGCCGGGCATTGAGAACATCGCCGTTGCGCCCTTCCTCAAATCTACTCCTAGATACCAGAATAATCTGTAAAGTCTGTTCTGTATCCTCTCCCAGTCTTCATTGAACTTTCCGCAGTATGGATCATCGTCATAAAAAACCTTCTGCATCCTGTCCCGCCAGTACCATTTCACTTCGAGACCGTCGGGTGTTGACGTTATATAAGGTTCTGGAAGCCCTAGCTCCCGGCAACGCGACAACACTAATTCTTTTCCCTGTTCCGACGTGGGGGTATATCCGAGTTCGGACTTCTCCCACTTGATTATCAGGAAATTGCAGTTGATTGCGGCTACGTACCCCTTACCCTTCCACATTGAATAATATGTAGCCGCTGACAGCCAGCTATCTCGGTCGCTGTAAAATTTCGGCAACACTCCTGTCTTCGGATTTATTCTCAGCCATTTGTAATATTTGCGCCTTTTCGGATTCTCTGTCGCTTTCTCCTGCCATAATCTATATTCTTCGCCCTTGCAATTCTCATCTCTCAACGCCCGCGTAAGACTATCAAACCATAATTTTGACCTCTCCTGTTCGTCTAGGGCTGGCTGTGTCGTCTGAATAGGTGTTGTTTTCCCGGAACGTCTGATTTTCGACGCTGATTTTTTGCACTTCTCCCTCTCCTTGCGGTAACTCTTGATGTCGTCTATCCACAGCGGTAATCGTCTCACAAAGTCGAGCGGTGATGAATATACCTCATCATTATTATAAATCGTTATTACTCTCTCGCTCAGGTCAAAGCCTACGTAATCGCTGTTCCTGAAACCTGATACATAAAGCATTGCCGTCGCGTCTGAGCAAATCGTCGCGTCTGAGCCTAGCTTAGCGAAATAATCATGCAACATCTTCTGTATGAATTTCCATAATGATATTTCGCCCCCTGAAAATCCACTCTCTAAATTCCATTTGATGTAATACCCGTTTGGCGTATACTGAATCTCATTCGGGGTCGGAAGGTTATTCTTGCGGCAATGTTCCAGAAGTGCCTCTCTCGCATCTTCTGCTATACTGTAATAAAAGTTTTCGTTCTCATTTATAAACAGGAAGAAGGTCTTAATACTTGAAATGTTTGGCTCGGTCAGTTCCGGCTTGGTGTACTCGGCCAATGATATACGGCAGTCTGAAAGAGAATAGCCACAACCGTCCGCATTCTCTCTCAAATATTTTATTCTTGCTGGGAGTTCTGAGCCTACTTCATACCATTCGTGTTCGTCTTCTTCAAAACCTTTTTCAGCAAATGTCTTTCTATCTATTTCGCTCCATGAAGCATGATAAACAACAGAAACTAATCCATTCCGCTCGGAGGTGTCTTCAGGCTGATGTACAGCAAACGAATCTATATCGCTTACTTTCTCTGTTATAGAATTGCCATGCTTCTCGTTGCTCGTTTCCATCAGCCCGTTCACCGCCTTTCAACTAAAATTTTTGCTCCGTTACTAATGGGAACTTGCTAACTGTTTCTCTTTAATCTGTCTCCGCCGTTTTTGGGATTTTTTTTTTGAGGGGAGTTTACTGTAGGTCTTCCGTGTTATACTTGCAGAGTTAAGAAAATACTCTGCAAATCAAAAATCCTAAATCTTGCCGGACGAAGGACTAAAGATTGCAGTTAGACACACACCCTAGCTGGACACTAGGGTGTTGTTGCATTCTAAGGCTCTTACAAACTCAAATTTGCCCATTTTTTCACCTCATCTGATGGATGTAATAAGTCCATTTCTGAAACACCAAGAATTTCAGCTACTGCCACAAGGTTAGATATTTTAGGTTCCTTTATGCCTCTCTCCCAAAATGATATAGTAGAATTACAACCAGCTCCTATACGCTTGGCAATTTCATCTTGGCTAAGGTGTAAAGAACGACGATAAAATCCTATAACTCTCCCTGTTTCTTTCCAGTCGTAGGGTTGTCTTGGTTTCGCCTTTAATTTCACGTTCTTCACCTCTTTACTAGATTTACGCTAGACTAAAATCCTAGCTAAGATATTATAACATAAACAATTTCCCCAGAAATGCAAAATTGAACAATTTTTCTCAGATAATTTCACGATTCATAATCTATCGCTTTCCTCCGGTGCGTCGATCTTTGAACGTTCCGAAAATGTCTTGTCTAGGAAGTACAAAATCTGCTTTCCGTACACGGGCGGGAAGCCTGCCGCAAATACTAACATGTCGCCCGGTTCCGTTATATCCTGATATACGTCCTTTATCGGGCCGGGCAATCTCATTATTTCGTCGGGCGTTAAAACTGCTCGCTGGACTTCCTGCTGAGACTTCGTTACGCTTTTCTTGGCGAATATTCCTGTTCCGCCCTGAAATGAAATACTCTCCTGCTCCTTAATTACCGTCGTTACTCCTAAGCGATCTGAAAGATATTTTGCCGTCTCCACTTTGTTCGGCGCATAGGCTACTGTTACATGACAGTTCGATGTTATTGATTCGTCCTTGCCGTAGGCCGCGTCTAGCTGGGCTTTGTCCTGACAGATTAAGTACGCCTTGATGTTCCAACCTCCGAAATATGCTATCGCCTGTTCAAATATTCCTAGCTTTCCTAACGCCGGAAACTCGTCTAGCAACAATAACAGTCGGTGCTTGTATGGGGCTTTCATCTGCCCTCCGCTAAACTCCATTTCTGGCATAAGAATAAAAACTAACTGAGATATGAACAGCCTCACTAACGGCTTTAATCTCTGAATGTTCGTCGGGTTCAGCACAAGATAAAGCGACACAGGAGAATCGTTGTCCATTATATCCTGAATGCGAAAATCACTCGTTGCCGTATTTCTTGCTACAACGGGGTCGGTGTAAAGTCCTAACTTCGCTACGGCTGTTGAAAGCACTGATGAGGCTTCTTCCTCCGCTCGGTTCAGCATTTCATTTGCTACCTGTTCAACAACGGGGTGGCATGGACTCTCTCGAACATTGCCCGTCGGGTCATAAAATACGTCCCCTTCCCGTTTGTGTTCGTACTGCTTCCACGAGTTTGCCATGTCTTCGTAACCGTCGCCCGTAAGTTCGTGCAGGACTTCCGACAAATTTCCCGTTCGACCTTCATTCCGCGCCCTGTACACTACGTGCGTTATTGCTCCGATTAACAACGACCGCGCTGTCTGCTCCCAGTGCCCGTCAACTCCTTTCCCATCGGGGTCAACCAAGAGCGTTGCTACGTTCATCACGTCGCCTGTCTCGTACACTGTTCCAATTCGGATTTCCGCAAGCGGGTTGTATCGTGCGCTTCGCCCTTCCTTCGCGTCGGTCGGATCCCAGCGTAAAACTTTATGACCGTTCTCATGTCGCCAGCCGGATGTCAACGCCCAGTTCTCACCCTTGATGTCTAGGACTACTACGGAATGTTCCCACGATAAAAGCGTTGGTATTACCAAGCCTACACCTTTGCCTGAACGGGTCGGGGCTAATGCTATCACATGCTCTTTGCCGTTATGACGCAGATAATATTGT